>CAIJOU010000496.1 GCA_903822375.1 Candidatus Hydrogenedentota bacterium | reverse complement strand
GATGTGAAGACGGACACTTGGAACGACTTCTACGGCCCGGCCCGCACCGAGCAGGACATTCCCGACGCGGCCTTCCTCGACAACTGGCTCGCCCGCACAACGGAACTGGTCGACAAGTACCAGCCGCAGGTGGTCTGGTTCGACTGGTGGATCGAGCAGCCCTGCTTTGTTCCCTACCTCCAGAAATTCGCCGCCCACTACTACAACCGCGGACTGGAGTGGAACAAGGGCGTTGCGGTCAACTACAAGAACAAAGCCTTTCCGGTGGAGGCGGCCGTGCTCGACATCGAGCGCGGAAAACTCGACAAGACCAGCGAACAGTTCTGGCAGACCGACACCTCCATCAGCATCAAGTCCTGGGGTTACATCGAAAACGACAACTTCCGCTCCGTGACCTCGCTGCTCCACGAACTCATTGACATCGTGAGCAAGAACGGCTGCCTGCTGCTCAATCTCGGTCCCCGTTCCGACGGCACGATCCCGCAGGAGGCGCAGGACATCCTGCTCGGCATGGGTGACTGGCTCAACCTGAACGGCGAAGCGATATACGGCACGCGCCCATGGTTCGTCGCCGCCGAAGGTCCGACCGAGGTGAAGTCGGGCTCCTTCTCCGACGACCGCGAGCATCCGATGACCGCGCGGGATGTGCGGTTCACGCGCAATGGCAACACAGTCTATGCCATATGCATGGGCTGGCCGAACGCCGGCGAGGATTTCCGCATAGTGTCCCTCGGCGGCAAGGCCGCGCCGGGACTCAATATCAAGAACGTTGTGATGCTCGGCTGCAGGGAGTCGCTGAAGTGGAAGCAGGAAGACGGCGGTCTTGCCGTCACCCCGCCGGCCGCCGCTCCCTGCGCGCACGCGGTCACGCTCAAAATTGATCTGGAGGGCATTGTTTTCGGTGAGGCGAAAACCTCTTTGGCGGCTGACAACACCATCACCGCAGTGCTGCCCATGGGCAACTGTACCGCCAAACCGTGGACCAGTCCGATGCACCTTTACATCGACGGCACGGCCGTGGAAACGCAGGACGCCTCCCTCTCTGCGGGGGTGAAAGGAAATGTAGGCTTCACCCACAAGCTCGACAAGGCCGGCACGCATGAGGTGGCTGTCGGCACCGACAAGTGGAAATGCGCCCCAGTGCAGATGATCGCCCCCTATATCGCACTCGAAGGCGAATGGCTCTTTCATCGCGGCGATGATCTTGACTGGCGCGAGATGAACCTCAAGGACGCCAAGTGGGAAAAGGTTGCGCTGCCCGGTGCCTGGAATGAAAGCTCCGGCTACAAGGACGAGCCCGCCTACGGCTGGTACCGCAAACATGTGACCATTCCCGCCGAATGGAAAGGCCACGACCTTGAACTGCCCCTCGGCAAGATCGACGACGTGGACCGCACCTTCTTCAACGGCAAATCCGTCGGCGGCAAAGGCATGCTTCCGGAGAACTTCAAGACCGCCTATCAGGAGGAACGCCGTTACAAGGTGGGTGCGGACAAGGTCAATTTCGGCGGCGACAACGTCATTGCCATCCGTGTTTACAACAACAACGGCAACGGCGGCCTTTACGCCGGTCCGCTCGGCCCGGTGGGCATCAAGTAGGGTGTGCGCAGTCCCGCAACGCGGGACGGAGCGCACCGCAATAGAGAGTTCCGGCTCGCGCCTTAAGTCCCCCTTCGAAGGGGAATCTAGGGGGATGTTGTGCACTCCGGAAACGGGGTCTGCGTCGAAGTCATACACCCCCCGCCGCTTCGCGGCACCCCCCTCAATGGGGGACCTGGGAGCCCCCCCCGTTGTGGCGTGGTTTCCTGACCACGCCACTCTTCCGACCGCAGGTCTCCATCTGAAACGACAGCTCTTCCATTCCGCGTCAAAACCGGTATAATGCCTCCAACAATCAACGCGAGGACCGAGCCATGCCCTACGCAGTGGAACTCTTCTTCGACCAGCGCACCGATGCGGCCGTCCGAAAACTTTGGCGATGGCTTGCCGACGAGGGCATTTCCACCTATCTCGCCTCCAGCGATTCCATTCCCCACATCTCCCTGGGCGGCTTCGACGACCTCGATGGCCTGCAGACGGCCCAGGTGACGGAAACACTCCAGGCCCTCGCGGAATCCACCGGTCCCTTTCCCGCCACCTTCACCGGGATTGAAGGCTTCGTCAACACCGGGGTCATCTTTTTGGCGTTGGAGCCTTCCCCGGAATTAGTGAGCCTGCACGAAGGTTTCTGCGCCGCCCTTGGCAATTTGCGGGATAGTCTGTGGCCGCTTTACACGCCGGGGAGGTGGGTGCCCCACTGCACCGTCGCGGTGGAGATGCTACCCTGCTCACGCCACCTCGTCGACCAGGTCCGCCGCGCGCTCAGCGAGCATATCGAACTGCCCTGGCCGCTCACCGTCGAGCGCATGGGGCTCGTGAAGTTCCGGCCCGTTGAACATAAGGTCAGCTTCCCTCTGCGGGAGGCCAACCCGGCATAGCGGAATTCCCTATTGCCCAAGACACTTCCACAGGGTGAAACGGGCGTTTCGCAGGGATATGCCGCCCTCCACTGGAAGTAGTATAATCTCCAGCATCCATGGACAAAGAGGAGCATTCCCATGAGAATCAGGGTTGTCGATCTGGTTGCGGTGTGTTGTGCGCTGGTACTGGTGGCGGGCTGTTCTCAGCCGTCGAGTGGGGGAGGGGCTGCACCGGCCAAGGACGCCAAGGGCGGTCGCCTTTTCGGCGTGTCTTATCAGACCATGAATAATCCCTTCTTTGTCGAGCTGAACGAGGGGATGAAGTCGGTCATTGAGGCGCACGGCGACCGGCTGGTGACGCTTGATGCCCAGTACAACAGCCTCAAGCAGAAGAACGACATCTCCGACCTCGTGCTGCAGGGCGCCACGGCCATATTCCTCAATCCGGTGAACTGGGAGGGCGTCACGGGAAGCCTTGCCCAGGCCAAGCAGAAGGGCATTCCCGTGGTCGTGGTCGATGCGCCGGTGAAGGACGCCGACCTGGTCCTGTGCCAGGTGGCGTCGGACAATCTCGAGGCGGGACGGCTGGCCGCCCGCAAGCTGGCCGAGGTGCAGCCGGAATCGAAGGTGGTCATTTTGCACAGTTCGGTCAACAAGGCCTGCATAGACCGCGTCGATGGTTTCAAGGAAGAAGCCGCCAAGCATCCCGGTTTCACCATCCTCGACACACAGGAAGGCAAAGGCACCACGGAAGTGGCGTTGCCGGTCATGCGCGACCTGCTGGCGCGCTTCCCCGAGTGCAATGCCGTCTTCCCCATCAACGACCCCAGCGCGTTCGGCGCGATCTCGGCCATCGAGTCGGCGGGCAAACTCGGCAAGGTCCTGGTCGTCACTGTGGACGGCTCCAAAGAGGCCGTCGATGTCATCAAGACCGGAAAACTGCTGTCCACCTCGGCCCAGTTCCCGCGCGAAATCGGCCGGATCTCGGCGGAGAAAGTCTACGAACATCTTGAGGGCAAGCAGATCGAGAAGGAAGTGAAGATCCCGGTCGAACTGGTCACCAAGGAGAATGCCGACACCTTCATTGCCAACAAGGCCAAGGGTCCGTCCAAGTGAGTTCTGCCCCTGCCCCGGCGGCCGCGCCGCTGCTGGCCCTGCGCGGCGTCACGAAACGCTTCGGCGGCGTGACCGCGCTGGACGGTGTCGATTTTGACCTGTGCGCGGGCGAGATCCACGCACTTCTCGGCGAGAACGGCGCCGGCAAGTCCACGCTCATCAAGATTCTCGGCGGCATCCACCGCGCCGACACCGGCACGGTGCTGATCGACGGCGCGCAGCAGTCCGTGCGCGGCGTGGCCGATGCCGACCGGCTCGGGGTGCGCATCATCCACCAGGAACTTTCTCTCGCACCCAATCTTTCCGTGGCTGAGAATATATACCTCGGCCGCGAGCCCGGCCGCTGGGGACTGCTCGACCGCCGTGCCATGGAAGACGCCGCGGAGAACCTGATCACCCGGCTCGGCATGTCCGAGATTCGCGACGTGCGCCGGACCGTCTCAGAGTTATCCGTCGCCTCGCGGCAGTTGGTCGAAATTGCCCGTGCCCTGGCCACCCAGGCCCGCATTCTCGTGCTCGACGAGCCCACCTCCTCGCTGTCCGAGTCGGAGACGGAGAATCTCTTCGCCACGCTCAACCATTTGCGCGCGCAGGGTGTCGGCATCATCTATATCTCGCACCGGCTCGAAGAGATTATGCGGCTTGCCGACCGGGTGACCGTGCTGCGCGACGGCCATACCGTAGGCACGCGCAGTATCGGCGAGGTGGACCAGCACGAACTGGTCCGCTGGATGGTTGGCCGCGAGATTGTGGACTATTTCCACCGTCCCGACGCCCGTCCGGGCGACGTGGCGCTGGAGGCGCGCGGACTCCGGAACGAGAAGGTCAGGGGCGTCGACTTCAAATTGCGCCACGGCGAGATTCTCGGCATCGCCGGGCTGGTCGGCGCGGGCCGCACGGAACTTGCCCGCACGCTCTTCGGTATTGACAAACTGCACGCGGGCACGCTGCTCGTGGACGGCAAAGAGGTGGCCATTCGCACGCCGCAGGATGCGCTGGCAGCCGGCGTCGTGCTCATTCCCGAAGACCGACAGGGCCAGGGTTTGGTGATGATTCAAACCATCGCCTTTAATCTGGCGCTGCCGTGGGCGAAAGAATGGAATCCCTTCGGCCTGCCCGACCACGGCAAGCGCGGAGCCATCGTGGACCGCGCCATCAACGCTTTTGGCATCAAGATCTCCGGTCCCGACGCGGGCATGGACTCGCTGTCGGGCGGCAACCAGCAGAAGGTGCTCGTCTCGCGTTGGATGGAGCACCGGCCCAGGGTGCTCATTCTCGACGAACCCACGCGCGGCGTCGATGTCGGCGCGCGCGAGGACATGTTCCGCATTATCGCGCGCCTCGTCGAGGAGGGTATGGCCGTGCTGCTCATCTCCTCCGACTTGGTCGAGGTCCTGAACATGTCACACCGCGTGGCCGTCTATCGCGACGGCCGGATTATTGAAACACTTCCGGCCGCATCGGCCACCATGGAAACAGTCATGCAACTGCTCACGGGAGCCCAAGCCCAATGAACGCCGCCAAACGGATGATCCCCCTCATCATCGCCTGGATTGTCCTGCTCATCCTGTTTCGCATGAAAGTTCCCGCGTTTCTCGCGCGCGACAACATGATCGACCTGGTCCAGCAGATTTCCGTCAACGCGATCATCGCCTGCGGCATGACCTACTGCATTCTCATCGGCGGCATTGACCTCTCCGTCGGCGCCGTGCTCGCCCTTGTCGGCACCGTCACCGTCTCGGTGCTCAGCATCGGGAATCCCACGGACCAGAGTATCCTGCGGTTGGCGCTGGCCATTTGCGCGGGATTGGGCGTCGCGGCCCTGTTCGGCCTGTTCAACGGTTTCTGCGCGGCCAAGACCAAAATGCCCCCCTTCATCATCACCCTGGGCAGCATGCTCGTGGCGCGCGGCCTGGCGTTGCGCATCAATGAAACCCCCATCCGCGTGCCTGCGCAGGACGACCTGTTCCTTGCCATCGGCAATGCCCGCATCGGCGGCATCGTGCCCGTTCCCGTCATCATCATGCTCGTGCTGCTTGCCCTCGGCGCGGTGCTGCTGCACCGCACCCGCTTCGGCCAGCATCTCTACGCCATCGGCGGCAACCGTGAAGCGGCCCGCTTCACCGGCATCGCCGTGGGCCGCGCCGAACTCATCGTCTACATCCTGTGCGCCGTGCTCACCGGCGTGGCCGGCATGATCCACGCCTCCCAGCTTTACTCCGCCGAGCCCAATTCCGGCCAGGGCTTCGAACTCAACGCCATCGCCGCCGCCGTGGTCGGGGGCACCAGTTTCACCGGCGGCGTCGGCACCATCCCCGGCATGCTCCTCGGTGCCGTCATCATCGGCACACTCGACAAGGGCCTTAATCAGGCAGGCGTGCACTTCTCCCTCCAGTACATCCTCAAGGGACTGGTGATTCTCGCCGCCGTCTACATGGATGTGCGCCGCAAACGCCAGGCGTGATCCCGCTGGGCGTGTTTTGTCTTAGGTCCCCCCTTGAGGGGGGAAGCCCGAAGGGCGGGGAGTGTATTCCGGACCTTCATCCAAATCCTCATGGTATACTCAACGGTCAGATGAAAAACCGAGGAGTGCAGACGCCTCATGACATGCCAACACCGCCTCATGCTCACCATGCTGACACTTCTGGTCCTTGCGCCTGCGGCCCATCCCTGCACCACCTTCGTCCTGGATGACTGCGGCAGGCCGGTCTTTGGCCGCAATTATGACTGGAGCGTCGAGGACGCGCTGGTCATCGTGAACAAACGCGATGTCATGAAGACGGCCTTTCTTCTCGACCCGCTTGGAAACACCCCGGCCATATGGATTTCAAAATACGGCAGCGTTACCTTCAACCAGATTTCACGCGAGTACCCCTGCGGCGGCATGAATGAGGCCGGGCTGGTGGTGGAGGTAATGGTGGTGGGCCAGAAAACAAAGATGCCCCAGGATGGCCGACCCACGGTGAACAACCTGCAATGGGTCCAGTATCAGTTGGACAACTTCGCCACCGCGGCCGAGGTGCTGGCGGAATGCGCCATACTGCGGGTCGTGGATGATGCCGGTTTTGCGCTGCACTACCTGGTGGCCGACCGGAAAGGCAACGCCGCCGCCATGGAGGTGATCGACGGAAAGTTCGTCTGCCATACCGGCATCACGATGCCGGTCAAGGTGCTCGCCAACGACACCTACGAGGACCATGTGGACTTTATGAAAAGCTGCGCGGGGTTTGGCGGGAAGGAGCCCGTTCCCAACGACACGGAATCGCTCTCCCGATTCGTCCGTGCCGCAAGAGCCGTGCGGCGCTTCATGCCGGGGCCGGACAAGTCGGCCGTAGGCGCAGCATTCAGGATTCTGGATAACGTGCGCCAGGGCCATACGATGTGGTCCATTGTGTATGACATTGCCGGGAAACGCATCCACTTCCACACCAGGTCACGCACTGCGGAGCGCATGGTCGATCTTGCCCGCCTGGATTTCTCCTGCAAGACGCCCGTGAGAGTTCTCGACATAAACGCCCCGGGCGAAGGGGACGTGACGGGCAAGTTTGCCGACTACACCCTTGAGGCAAACCGGAGACTGATTCAGTCCGTCTTTGGCCAACTCGATTTTCTCAAACCTTATCAGGCAGTGGCTTCCACCATGCTCGCGGCGTATCCTGACACAACGTTGTGTGCGGCGAAATAGGGTCGCCTGCGCGCGATTCCGGCAATGGCCAATGGACATTGACCGGCATGTGGAATGGCCTGTCTGAATGGAGAACAGAAAATGTTGCCATGTATGAAAAAGGTTCTTCCGTTGTTGTTGTTGGTCATTCTTTCCGCGCCCGCCGCCCATCCCTGCACCACCTTTTTCTTGGAAAACAATGGGAGACCTGTCTTTGGCCGTAACTACGACTGGTATTTGGAAGACGCGCTGGTCGTGGCCAACCAGCGGGGCGTGGAGAAGACCGCCGCCTTCCTGGATGACCCGCAGGGCGCGCCCGCGCACTGGACCTCCAAGTTCGGCAGTATCACCTTCGACCAGGTTGGCCGCGAATTTCCCTGCGGCGGGATGAACGAGGCCGGGCTGGTGGTCGAGGTGATGATCGTGCTCTTTCCCTGGCAGACCGTGCCGACCGGGAAACCGGTCATCAGCAACATGCAGTGGATTCAGTATCAACTCGACCGCCATGCGTCCGTGGCCGAAGTCATTGCGCATTTGGGGGATTTGTGCATTCGCCAGGAGGCCGGCGTGCCCATGCACTACCTGATTGGAGACGCTTCGGGTGACTGCGCCGCCGTGGAACTGGTCCGCGGAAAACTGGTGTGCCACACGGGCACAAGCCAGCCGGTTCGCGCGCTCACCAACGACAACTACCGCCGTTCCTACACCCGGCTGCTCCGGTGGAGGGAGGATGCCGGGGTCCTGGCCAAACCGCCCGAGGGCATCGGATCTGATCCCCGTTTCATGCGCGCGTGCAAACGGGTTTGCGATTTCACCCCGCGGGATGAAAGTCATGCCGTCGATTACGCGTTCGAAACGCTCCGGCGCGTAAAGATGCCCAAACTGACGGTATGGAGCATCGTTTATGACATCGCCGCGCGGCGCATCTATTTCAAAACACAGTCGCGGTCCGCGCTGCGCTATGTGGACCTGCCGGGCTTTGATTTCTCCTGCGGCGGCCCGGTCAAGGTATTGGACATAAAGGCGGACCTGGCCGGCGATGTCAGCGGCAAGTTCACCGACTACAGGCCGGAGGAAAACCGGAAGCTGGTTTCCGCGGCATTCGAGAAGATCTGGTATGTGCGTCACCACAAGGCGAAGGCCCTGGAGGTGATTGCCCCCTATCCCGAGACGACGCATTGCGCGGAAAAATAGCGCCCTGCCCGGTCTCGTGCTAAACTGTGCCGCCTATGGACCGTCTCGGCGACATTCTTAAACAAAACTGGGGATACGACCGTTTCCTGCCCCTTCAGCGCGAAGCCATGCAGTGCGCGCTGGACCGGCGCGACTCGCTGGTCGTGCTGCCCACCGGCGGCGGAAAGTCACTCTGCTTCCAGGCGCCCGCGCTCGCCGTGGACGGCATGGCCGTCGTCGTTTCGCCGCTCCTGTCGCTCATGAAGGACCAGGTGGACGCCCTGCGCACCAATGGCGTGGCCGCGGCCAAGATAGACAGCACCATGAACGCGCGCGAGCGCGTGGCCGTCCACCAGTCCATTCAGCAGCGCAGCCTGAAACTGCTCTATGTGTCGCCCGAGCGCATTGTCCAGCCCGCGTTTATGGAGTACCTCAAGAAGGCCGGCGTTTCGTTTTTGGTGGTCGATGAGGCCCACTGCATCAGCCACTGGGGCCACGATTTCCGCCCCGAATACCGCCTGCTGAAGCAACTCCGTTCCGCCTTTCCCGACACGTCCATGCACGCGTTCACCGCCACAGCCACCGAACTGGTCCGCACCGACATCATCCAGGAACTGGGGCTGCATGACCCCGCCGTGCTCATTGGCTCCTTCGACCGTCCCAACCTGCGGTACCGTGTGCAGAAACGGGGAGACCTGTTCAAGCAGGTTCGCGAACTGATCGACGCCCATCCGGGCGATTCCGGCGTGGTCTATTGCATTCGCCGCGCCGACGTGGACGACCTTTGCGCGAGGCTGACGCAGGCCGGGTACAAGGCGCTGCCCTATCATGCCGGCATGGAAGAGGCGGACCGCAAGCGCAACCAGGAGGCCTTCACCAACGAGACCACAGACATCATTGTCGCCACGGTGGCCTTTGGCATGGGCATCGACAAATCGAACGTCCGCTATGTGATCCACGGCGCCATGCCCAAGTCGGTCGAGCATTACCAGCAGGAGACGGGCCGCGCCGGCCGCGACGGGCTGGAGGCGGACTGCACGCTTCTCTATTCGTATGCTGACTTTCAGTTGTGGCGCAGCATCATCGAGAAGAACGAGGCCGAGGGCGGCGATGTCGCCCTGCAAAAGCTTCAGGACATGGCGCGTTATTGCGACCAACTCACTTGTCGGCACAAGGCGCTGGTCGAGTATTTCGGCGAACCTTTTCCAAGCCGTCCCTGTGGCGCCTGCGATGTGTGCCTTGGCGAAGTGGAATCCCTGGCGGACGCCCAACTGTTCGGCAGGTCGATAGTTGCGGCCATCCTCGATTTGGAGGATGTGGCCGGACCTACCTACACCAGCCTCGTGCTTACCGGCGCGCGCGAAGAGCGCATCTTGGCCAAAGACCATCATCGCCTGCCCTCTTTCGGGCTGCTGGCGAAGCATGACGTACAGACGGTGCGCACCTGGATCGAGCAGCTTGTGAACCAGGGCTATTTCGAAAAGACCGGCACCTACAATATCCTGCGCCTCACTCCCCGCGGCCTGGCGCTGAACCGGGGCGAGGAGACGCCCATACTGACCGACCGCACGCAGGGGCGCGTCCGCAGGCCGACGCCGCGCAGGGGTGCAGCCCAGCGCGTGGAGGCTGATCTGGCCTCCTTCGATCCCGCACTGTTCCAGGTGCTTCGCCAGGTGCGCCGCGCCAAAGCCATCGAACTCGGCGTGGCACCTTTCATTGTGTTCAGCGACAGAACGCTGCGCGACATGGTCTGCCGAAAACCGCTCGATACCGTCTCGTTTCTTCAAGTTCCCGGCGTGAGCGACCGCAAGTGCGACGCTTTCGGCGCGGAGTTCATCGCCGCAATAAACGCCTACTGCGAAGAGGAAGGCTCCCGATGAACCCGCCCCTTCCCATAACTCCCCTACTTCCCATTCCTCCCATATCAGGACCCACCATTCATGAGTGAACTCATCTACACATTCGCGTCGCTCGCCGCCCGCACGGCAGACGGCAAGACCTGTCTCGACGGCATGGGGGTTCTGGCCGACATCATGCACCCCCGGGGCGTACCCGTCACATGGATCGTCAGCCCCGAATCCGCCGTCCTCGCGTCGGACACGCTCACGGCGTGGCACATCGCTCACGGCGACGAGGTCGCTGTCGAACTGCCTGTGCTGGAGGGGACCTATGCGGAGAAGGAGCGGTTTCTCAAGGAACGTCGGGGAAAGGTGCGGCAGGCGCTGCCTTGGGCGGAGGCCACCATCGCGGGGAACGTGCACTGTGACCCCGACATCGTGAAACTGCTCACGGCGGCGGGCTTTGAAGGCGTCTGGGGGTTCTGCTGGGAACAGATCGAGGTGGACGACATCACCGACCGGGGCTGTCCCTGGGGCTTCTTCTACATGGACCCCGCGGACCGGCTCAAGCCCGCCACGCAGCGCAGCGTTGTGGCCGTGCCCTGGCTCTCCCATGACCTGCTCAAGACCTACCATTGCGGCAACGCCCCGGTGTACACCAACGACCCGAACGATGTCGCGCGCGCCTCGACTTGCGCGTGGGAAGACACTGCCTACTGGGATGCCTTCGCGGACAACTACCACAGCAACACCCGCTACAACGAAGCCGTCTTTCTGCTCCAGCACCAGGAAGCCCATGAAATGGAGTGCAACGCGCGGAACCGCTGCTATACCCCCGAGGATATTCGCGAAGCCGCGATCATGATGGCCCGCCATGTGGACCATCTGCTGGCCAAGCCCAACGTGCGCGTCATGTCGCTGCCTGACGCCGTGCGCCACTACCGCGCGCTGAACGAGCGCACCGCATCATCGTACATGTTGTGGGAAGACACGCCCACGCGCCGTCCCAATCCCGACTACACATGGAACACCTGCGTCGGCCCCTGGCCCAAGACCTTCCTTTACTACGACTGCGGCGCGCAGATGATGTTCATCGACGGGCAGGTGCAGCCCGTGTGCATTCGCAATTACGCCAAGCCCTGGGACAACCGGGACTACTACCGCGAGGCGCACGTGCCCCGGCCGCGCTTGGTCCGAGACACGCAATACGTGTGGCGTCGCGAAATAGAAATTAGTGTCACCAGTGACCGGGCCATGCCCTATGGTGTCGCGCTCTGGGGCGATTACAGCCTCTACCAGATAGGCGAGGCCCCCGGTCTGATCGACGGGAAGATTCTTCCCCGCGAGTTGCTTTTCTTGCGCTACGATTTGCAGCCCGGCGAGAATCGGTTTATGGTGGCCCTGGATGGGAAGTAAGCGGAGGCTCAAAGAGATGGGAGTTAAGGGACGCATGCGACGTATGGGACTTATGAGCGTTTGTATTCAGTGCGCCGTTTTCGGAAGCCTGTTGTCGGCGGCAAACGCGGCCGATACACCAATCGATCGACAGGCGGTGGTGGTCCGCCACAACTTGGACCTTACCACGCCCGGTCGCGTGCAGGTGGGCAATGGCGAATTCGCCTTCACGGCCGATCTTAGCGGTCTTCAGACGATCGAAGAGTGCTGCACTATGTCGCAATGGGGGTGGCACAGTTCCCCGTTACCCG
>CAIJOU010000495.1 GCA_903822375.1 Candidatus Hydrogenedentota bacterium | reverse complement strand
TGCTTCTGGTCGCAATCACATTGATTTGCGTGAGCCAGGCGCGGCGGCGTCCCTATCTGATCGTCGGGTGGTTCTGGTACTTGGGGACATTGGTGCCCGTTATAGGCTTTGTCGGCATCGGAAGTTTCTCCCACGCCGACCGCTACACTTACGTTCCGCTTATCGGCATTTTCATCATGGCTGTCTGGGGTTTGGCCGAATTGGCTGAGACGTGGAACGTGCCCAAACGCGTTGTCGTTGTTGCCACGGGCACTGCCCTTGTTGCGTTGACCGCCTGTGCAGGCGTGCAGGTCAGTTACTGGCGCGAAAGCGAGACGCTTTTTAGACGCGCAATAGATGTGGGGCAGGAAAGCAGCCTTGCGTACAGCAGCCTGGGCGTTGTCGCCATGGAAAAGAAGGACTATAAGGAGGCCAAGCGTCTTCTTCTCAAATCTCTGGATTTGGCGCCGGACAGTCTCAGCGCGCTCAACAACCTGAGTTCCCTTGCCCTGAAATGGCAGCGTTATGATGATGCCAAGTTTCTTCTGGACCGGGCAATGCGCTTGTACCCGGAGGATGCCAGGGTTCTTACCAACATGGGCGCACTTGCCCTCAATCAAGGCAGTTATGATGATGCCAAAGCCTATCTGACAAAGGCATTGAATACGGACCCGGAATCTGTTGACACGCTCTACAACCTGGCATTCCTTGCCCTGGCCCAGAGGCGCAATGACGATGCCAAGACTTATCTGAAAAGAACCCTGGAGCGAGACCCGGAGCGCGTCTCCGCCCTAAATGGCCTTGGTGTCTGCCTCATGAACCAGGATAAATACGAAGAAGCCCAGCAGTATTTCCGCAAAGCGCTTGAAATAGAACCGCAGAACGCCGGCTACTTGAATAATCTTGGTGAAGCGCTGGCCAAATTGGGGCGTCAGGAAGAGGCGGATGGCTATCTTAGACGGGCGGCGGAATTGGGCCAGGCCGGCATGGGCGGCAAGAAATGAACGACACGGCCTCCAATCCTTTTTCTCCGCTTCTTTCGGATGTTGCGTTGCGGTTTATGGCCACAACATGACCATGAACTGGTGTGGCCGCCCATTGCCAGCGAACATGCGCAAAAGGCAGGAGCGTGCTGCGCGCATTTGTGCGGCAAGCTGACGATTAACTAAACTTGGCGCAACATGGCATCCGTGAAACCAGGCAAAAAGAATGCTGGAGCAGCCGCCAAGGCGGCCGTCTTTCCCGACCGCAAGCCGTGCCAAACCTTGCCGCAAAAAAGCATTGTGGCAGGAATTTGCGCTGTCCTGATTCTCGCCTGCGTCATTATTTACGGCCAGACACTCTCGCACGGATTCGTGAATTATGATGACGGGCAGTACGTCACGGACAATCCGCAGGTGCGGGCGGGTTTGAGTCTTAAGACCATCGGCTGGGCGTTCGTCACGGACAAGGCCATGTATTTTCATCCCCTGACCTGGATGTCGCATGCGCTCGATTGCAGCCTGTACGGCATGCATCCCTGGGGCCACCACCTCACCAATCTCCTTTTTCATGCCGCCGCCTCGGTGTTGCTGTTTCTGGCGTTGCGGCTCCTGACAGGGGCGCTGTGGCCGAGCGCGGCCGTCGCGGCCCTGTTTGCGGTGCATCCACTTCACGTCGAGTCGGTGGCGTGGATCGCCGAGCGCAAGGACGTGCTCAGTGCCTTCTTCTGGATGCTGGCGCTGGGCGCTTACGGCCTCTACGCCCGCCGTGGCGGCGCGGTGCGGTACGCCGCCGTTGCGGCGGCGTTTGTGCTCGGGCTGATGTCGAAGCCGATGGTGGTGACGCTGCCTTTTGTGCTGCTGCTGCTCGACTACTGGCCCCTCGGCAGGATTGACCGCGCCGCCCCATTCGGTGCCATGGCCCGAAAGACGGTCCGGCTGGCCGTGGAGAAGATTCCCCTGTTTCTGATAACAGCGCTTTCTTGCGTGAGCACCTTTGTCATGCAGACGCGCGGCAACAATTTGGCCTTTGGCGAGAAAGTGAACTTTGCAGGGCGCTGCGCCAATGCCGTGGTCGTGTATGTGCTGTATTTGGTGAAGACGGCGTGGCCTTCGGGCCTGGCGGTGTTCTACCCGCATCCGATTGCGCGTCCTGCATGGCAGGTGGCCGGCGCAGCCGCGGCACTGGCCGCAATCACGCTCTTCTGTCTGCGCCACGCGCGGCGGTATCCCTATCTGATCGTCGGGTGGTTATGGTATTTGGGCACCCTGATGCCCGTCATTGAACTGGTGCAG
>CAIJOU010000494.1 GCA_903822375.1 Candidatus Hydrogenedentota bacterium | reverse complement strand
CGCAAGCGACATAAACTCTTTTCAGGCGCTGCACTGGCGCAGCGCAGTTCAACCTGGAGGTTTTGTAATGCGTCATCATAGGCACGGTTTCACCCTCATCGAACTTCTTGTGGTAATTGCAATCATCGGAATACTTGCGGCCATTCTGCTGCCGGCGCTGGCGCGGGCGCGGGAGGCGGCAAGGCGGTCTTCCTGCCAAAACAACCTCAAACAGTGGGGGCTCGTGTGCAAGATGTACAGCGGTGAGGCAGGCGGCGCCTATCCCACCTTGGAACTGGAATTGAATCCGCAAAAGGCGGGCGACATCCGTTTCGCCATGATGCCGCGCAACGACTCAATCTATCCTGAGTATCTGACCGACCCGAATATTTATGTATGTCCGTCCGATGCGGATGCCAACATTAACCGCCTGAAAAAGGACGGCAAGAAGGACGGCATCTGGGTGTTTGCCGGGTCGGGCGCGGACATGGGCCGCAAGGACGATGTGGGCATGAGTTATTCCTATTTCGGCTGGATCTTTGACCGCTTGGATCCCAAATCGTTCGGCACAGTACCCGGCTCAGAAGTGACCGGCCTGCTCAGCCTGCTGGGTGGTGGCACGGTGCCCCCCGGACTGGACAGCCTGGCCGTCCCCGCGCAGTTTGCGGGCTTTGTGACGACCTTGGCCAACAAGCTCGTCACCTCAATGGGCACTGTCCCCGGCGTGTTCCGAGTTTCCGATGAAGATTGTGCCATGCCCGACAATCCACTGTATGCGGGTCAGGGTAATGGCGGCGGCAACACGCTCTACCGGGTGCGCGAAGGTATCGAGCGCTTCCTGATTACGGACATCAACAACGCCGGTTCGGCCAATGTCGCCCAGAGCAGCGTCTACCTCATGTTCGACGGGTTCTCTTCAAAACCGGAACAGTTCAACCATGTGCCGGGCGGCTGCAATGTGATGTACATGGACGGGCATGTGGAATTCATGAAGTACCCCTCGACGCAGCCGTTGAACAAAGAGATTGCGCTGATGATCGGGGCGATGACAAAGTAGAAGAAGCCGATTAACGCAGCCCCCCGGGGCGCTTTCTGTACGGCATGAACGCCTTCGAGACGATGTGACGGGGAATGTGGCGATACTGGACTTTCGTCTTCAGTATCGGCCATATTCCCCGTCCGTTTCGTATTGGCGGCGGATTTGCACCTTGACAGGGACGCTGAACACCGTTGCCTTCAGACCCACGTGGCAATGTTCCCTGGCGTTCGCTCTGCCTTTATCGGTCTTCTCCTGCCATCCCCCGCGCCCGTCCCGCTGGAGAATGCCCCCCGTTTACCCGTATATTCTTGGGGTGTTGGGATGAACTACTGGAGATTTCGCGCATGCTCAAGCCACGCGTGTTGACATCTTTTGCCCTGCTTTTCGCCGTCTGCGTCATATTTGCCTTGGTGGCGCAGGCGGCCAAACCCCTGCCCCCGGTGCTTGGCGACGCGCAGCAGGATCCGGGCGCCCCCCTCCGCACCATGACGGTGGGACTGTTGCTGGACGGACCGCCCCAGCGGGGCGATGCGGCCGACCGGTTCAAGGCTGAGGTGACAGAGATGCTCGGCAAGTCCTATGACGTCCGCTTTGAGCAGCGTCAGGGAGACTGGACGCTGTCGGGTATTCGCGGCGCCATGAAAGAACTGCTTGCCGCCCCGCAGGTGGAAGCGGTGGTCACTGCGGGTTTCATCGGGTCCATTGACGCCTGCCGCCGCACTTCTCTCCCCAAACCGGTCATCGCGGCGCGGGTGGTCGATTCGGAACTGCTGGGCCTGCCCCGCTCGGGCGAGGGCAGCGGCGTGGTCAACCTGGTTTACATCGCCGCGGGAAACCCCCTTTCCCGCGACCTCAGCAAGTTTACGGAGATGCGTCCCTTCACCAGACTCGCCTTCGTGGCCAACGGACCGACGGAAGCGGCCATGAAGGACATGCACATCGACCTGTCCCAGGAGTTCAAGAAACGCGGCCTGGACGTGCGCGTTGTGCCCGTCGGCACCGACACCGCCGCCACCCTTGCCGCCATCGTGCCGGACACCGAGGCGGTCTACTACGGCCCCACGACCAATCTGAACACGGACCAGTTCACCGCGTTGGCCGCCGCGGTCAATGCGCGCCGTCTGCCTTCCTTCTCCATGATAGGGCCGGAGGATGTGAAAGACGGGGCGCTGGCGACGCTGGTGCCCGAAGGGGAACTGCGGCGGCTTGCCCGGCGCGTGGCCAATTACCTGCAGCGCATCATCGTCATGGGCGTGCAGGCAAAAGACCTTGCGGTGGAGTTCAAGACGGGCGAAGCGCTGACCCTCAACATGGAAACGGCCCGGACCATCGGCTATTCGCCCACGTGGAAACTGAGCGCCGAGGCAGACCTGATCAACGAGGAGGCGGCCGCGGTGGCCCGCGAGTACAACCTTGTCTCGGGGGTGCAGGCCGCTCTGTCGGGCAACCTTGACCTGAGCGAAAAGGAACGGTCGCTGCGCGCTTCGGCACAAAACGTGCCCGCCGCGGCGGCCATCCTGCTGCCGCAGGTGGACGCGAAGAGCACGGCATCGTTCATTGACAAGGAACTGGCCAGTTCCTTCCAGCCCGAGCGGTTGTGGTCCGGTTCCATCGTGGTCAACCAGCTCGTCTACGACGAGATGGCCCATGCGAACGCCGCAATTCAAAAGCGCCTGCAGGAAGGGCTGGAGCACGAATATGAGGGGTTTGAACTGGACATCATCCAGTTGGCGGCGGACGCCTATTTCAACGTGCTACGGGCCAGGGCCTTTGAGAGCATCCAGCGAGCCAACCTGCGCAAGACCCGCGCCAACCTCGAAATCGCCCGGGTGCGGGAGGAGGTCGGCGTGGCCGGCCCCGGCGAGGTCTACCGCTGGGAGGCGCAGGCCGCACAGAACCGCATCGAGGTGATCAACGCGGGCGCCGTGCGGCGGGCCGCCCAGTTTCAGTTCAACCGCGTCCTCAACCGGCCGGAACAGGAAACCTTCCGCCTCAGCGAGGTGGGTGTAAACGATGACATCCTGCTGACAGGCGAAAAGGACATGGTGGCGTTTCTGGCCGATCCCGCGCGATTTGAACAGTTCTGCAACTATGCCGTCGAACAGGGCCTGCGCGAGGCGCCGGAACTGAAGCAGATCGACAGCGGCATCCAGGCGGGCACGCGCCTGTACACGGCGCGGACCCGCAGGTACTACGTGCCCACCGTGGGCGTGCAGGCGGAGATGAAATACAAGCTCTATGCCGGGGGCAAGGGCACCGAAAGCAGTCTATTCAGCGGGCTGATACCGGGCACACCCGAGCAGTCCATGACGGTCGGCGTGCAGGGCTCGCTGCCGTTGTACACCGGCGGCAAGCGCAAGGCCGAGCGCATCCAAGCCAGGGAATCGCTGGCATCGCTGAAGATTAAGCGCGCCGCCGTGGCGCAAAAACTGGAACAGCGCATCCGCACCGCGGCGGAAAAGGCGCACGCCTCCTACACCAACATCGCCGAAGCGCGCACCGCGGCCGATGCTGCGGCAAAAAGCCTCAATCTGGTCACCATCGGCTACGGCAGGGGCGTCGTCAACGTCACCGATCTGCTTGACGCGCAGACGGCCAGCCACAGTGCGGAACTTGGCGCATCCTCCTCGGTGTACAGCTTCATGCTGGACTTGATGGAGTTATACCGGTCGGTGGGGGTGGTCGGATTTCTTGAATCGGCGGCAAGCCGCAGCCAATGGGTGGGCGATCTGAAGGCATGGTGCGGGAAGAACGTCGGCACGGCCGCTGTCGCCCCCGCTGCGGTATCCGTCACGGACGCGGCGGCCACACCCGTGACTGTGGAGGCGGCGGACAAGAAATAGTCCGCACGCGTGGTATGATTCCGTCGAGGTTCGCAGGGGCGGACCGGGGAAAGGCGCACCATGCTTTGTTCGACGATAGCGCTTGTTGTGTTCCAATGTGCCGCCATTGCCCAAGTGCCCACCGGCACCGGCGGACGCACCTGGGCCGATGCGGGCGACTATGAGTATCTCCATGCGGTCACGCCGCAGGAACCGTCCGCGCTGATACAGGACGCGGCAAACGCCTTCTGCCTTTACTGGAAGCAGGCCACGGGACGGACGGTCACCGCCAGTGCCCTCAACGAGGGCAGAATCAACGCGTGGCTTGGCGCCGGAATCATCACCAAAGAGATGG
The DNA here is from genome assembly GCA_903822375.1 of Candidatus Hydrogenedentota bacterium. GTDB lineage: Bacteria > Hydrogenedentota > Hydrogenedentia > Hydrogenedentales > CAITNO01 > CAITNO01. Next base: position 4,720 of record CAIJOU010000494.1, on the reverse strand, counting down.
TCAAGCCCGGTGAACTGAACGGCCTCTCCCCCGAAGGCTGCCTGATTCGCACCTACATACCCCCCGCGCATTTCGCCGAAAAAGGCGCCCAAAGACAGTTGCTCTTTGCCGGAACCACCGACCAGGCCACGCTGTACGGCGTGTACAGCTTTTTCGCAGAGGCTTTTGCGGCGCGCTGGCTGGCACCCGGCGTGACCCGTGTGATGCCTGCCACCTACACCATGAAAAGCGTGGAATTGCGGAGTGACCCGTCATTTGCCTTCCGGGAGGCGGGCGTGTTCAGCCAGTGGTCGGGGGCCAAAGCGGAAGAATTCCGGCGCGGTCTGCGCCTGCCCGCAAGATTCACCCCGCCGCCGCCCGGTATGGACGCGCTCGCAGCACTGCTCCACCCCGCGGCGGGAGACCAGGCGAACGCCGCCGAATACGGGTCTGAAGCGGGCGCGGACCGCATTGCGGAGGCGCTTGCGGCCCTGATACGCGCGGACAAATCCGCCGACCCGGAAACCAAGGCAAAGCGCGAACGGGCTGCATGGCCCGCAGGCACAAATACCTGGAGTCTAAACGCGCTGGACTGGCTGACGCCTGTGCCCGCCGCCGCCTGCGCCGAGCGCGATGCCAAAGAGGGAAGCCCGGCCGCCAGCGTGCTCTTCACCGCAAACCGCATTGCGGGCCGCCTCGCGGAACTGTTTCCCGACGCGGTTCCCCGGCTCCACGTGCTGCTGCCGTCCGCGCTGCGTCATCCGCCCAAAACGCTTCGTCCCGTTGAGAATGTGGTCGTGCAGCTTTCCGCCGGAGACATGGATTTTTCGCGGTCCATGGACGATCCGGCAAACGCCGCTTTTGCAGACGACCTGCGCGGTTGGGCCAAACTGGGCGGGACCATCTGGGTGCTTGACCAGGCGGCAAACCGGCGGGACCCGCACCTGCCCTTTCCCAACCTGCATGCGGTGCAGGCCAACGTGCTGTTCTGCGCGCAGAACGGCGTGTCCGGCATCTATGCGCTGGGCGGTGCAACCGGCGCGAATGCGCCCGCCGACCTGGCCGAAATGCGCGCTTATCTGTGGGCGCAGCTTCTCTGGAATCCCGACATCACTTTCGACTACGTGCTTCGCGAATTCTGTGACCTGTACTACGATGCCGCAGGAACGGCGGTGCTCGAGTGCATCAGCATGGAAGAAGATGCCGTGAAAGCGTCGGGCAGGCCGCTGCGCGGCGATGACGACGGCGCGTGGCTCGATGCTGCAACGGCACAGCGCATCGGGGAGAAACTGGAAGCCGCACTGGCGCTGCCCAACCTGCCCCCGGAAGTCAAGCCGCGTGTGGAGGCCGTGTTGGCGTCAGTCAAACGCGCCCCGACGGCACACTGATTCGGTCTTGCGACATCCTGCCATGGGGTCCATGGCGCAACAAATCGGGGACGCGGTCAGCCGTGCCGCCCGGGTGGAGTTTCCATTAATGCGCAAAGCAATGATTGCGGCGATCCTTGTGCTGCTGATGACCTCGGGTGCATTTGCCGGGGAGCGGACGACAGTGCGTCCTGCTGACACCGGTCAAGCGCTGGTGAATCCGCAGATGGGATGGAAGCTGAACTTCTATTCCAATCTTCTGGCGAATTATGGGTCGAAACTGGAGCCTTCGGACACACTGGACGATTTCCCGGGCCTGTCCACTATTTATCTGCGGCTGCCCTGGGGCTATATCGAAACGCAGGAGGGCGTGTTTGACTGGTCGGTGGTGGACGCACCGGCCCAGCGCTGGATTGACAGGGGCCTGCAGGTGGCGTTCCGTTTCTCCTGCAGCGAATCCTGGATGCGCTGGGCCACGCCAAAGTGGGTGGCCGACGCGGGCGCAAAGGGGTTCAACTTCACCGTCGGCAAGGGGGTGGACGAGAACGGGCCCTTCTGGGAACCGGACTACAACGACCCCGTGTTTCTGGACAAACTGGACCACTTTCTCAATGCGGCCGCAGCGCGCTATGACGGCAATCCGAACGTGGCCTTTGTGGATGTGGGCTCCTTCGGTGTCTGGGGCGAGGGACACACCTTCGCCAGCACGCGGATTGCGTACTCCGCGGAGACGGTAAAGAAACACATCGACCTGTATGCCAGGCATTTCACCAAAACGCTTCTTGCCGCGAACGACGACTTTGGCTTTCAGGGCAAAGAAACCGTTGACTATGCCCTGTCCAAAGGCATGACCCTGCGGGATGACAGCATTCTGGTGCAGCCGCCCCCGAACTCCTGGTTCAACGCCGCCATGGCGCAGCCCTTCTGGCCGAAGGTGCCCGTCATCCTGGAACATGAGCACTACCAGTCGTCCATAGCGCGGGGCGCGTGGAGTCCGGATCTGTTCATGCAGGCCATTGAGGAGTACCACGCCAGCTACATGTGCATCCACTGGTTTCCCCGCGAGTTCCTGGAAAAGGAACGTCCACTGATTGACCGGGTCAACCTCCGTCTGGGCTACCGCATCCAGTTGCGTGAAGCGTCCTGGCCGGAACGGACCACCCTGGCCGACCGGCCCGAGTTTGTGTCGCGCTGGGCAAATGCGGGTGTGGCGCCGTGCTATCCGGGCGGATTCGCGGCGTTTACGCTCAAGGATGCCAAGGGCGGAATTGTCGCCGTATTCGTCAATGAAGGCTTCGACGTCCGAACCCTGGCCGTTGCGGCGCCGGATGCGGCATCGGAACAGGAGACCCGTTCGGCGCACGGTTTTGCGCCAAATATGCCCGCCGGCACCTTTGACCTGTTTGTGTCTGTGGGGCGTCGCGACGGCACCCCCACGCTTGCACTGCCCCTTCCCGACGGCGACGGACACCGCCGCTACCGTCTCGGAAAAATGGAGGTTTTGGCGGCTCCCTGACCCCTCTTTACGGCGGGGCTGGGTTGAAAGCCCCGCACGCATCATGCATACTTCGCACAGGCCTTAAACCTGAGGAGCCGTCCATGATTTCGACCTTGTCACACCCTTCCCGGGCCGCGCAGCGGCACTTCTGGATACTGCCGCTGCTGGCCTTTGCGTGCGCAGGAACCTTGGCGGCGACGCCGGACAATCTGTCGCAGGGCGGCGCGGCCGGCAGCGTGGCCGCCAAAGAGCAGGCGGCGACCCCGTTGACAGGAGGCGGAACGGGCATCGCCACCGAACCCAGGCAAATGGGAATGGAGGCCTACGAAAAGGGGGAACTGGCCAAGGCCGTGGAGTACCTTGGCGCCGCGCACACGCTCGACCCGAAGGACGCCGAGGTGAGCGGACGACTCGGCTTTGCGCTGAAAGAAACGGGCGGCTATGAAAAAGCCGTCACGGTGCTGACGGAGGTAATTGCCGCCAATGCCGACAATTATTACTATTGGTGGTGGCTGTCGGACGCACAGCGCCTGCTCGGGCGCTATAAGGAGGCGCTCGAAAGCATGCGAAAGGCGCAGGACGTAGCGCCGCTGGACACCACGAAGGAACTCCAGCAATACGTGGACTACACGGCCTCCCTCGCCGATGGCGGCGCATCTTGGGAGAATTTCGCCAAGCATGTTGAATTTGCCGAGCGGCACCGAAAGAACCGCCGGGTGCGCCGGCAAATTGGCGAATATGCCACGGCGCTTGCGGTTGCTCCGCCGGTCACTGACGCCAATGTGGACGGGCTGAAACGTTTGACATGGGTCAACCAGGAAATGGGTACCCAGTACAACTATATTGAAGAGCCTGACGTGGCGATGGACTATTTCCTCGCCTCGCTGGACTGTGCAGACCGTGCGGGCCTGAAACAGGACATGATGCGCAACCACCAGGACCTTGCAGTGACGTGGCGGATGTTGTACGAGCGGGCGCCCGAAAAGAACGCGCCAATGCTGGAAAAAGCCATCGCCGGGTGGACCGCATCCCTGGCCCTGGCCAAGGAAACGACCGACACAATCTATGCCCGCTACACGCAGGGCCGCCTGCTTGAATGCCTCGCCCTGGCACGGCCGATGACCGATCCCCTGGTGGTGGAAACGCGCGCGGAAAACGACAAGGAAGTGCCCTGGAAAGGCCCGATAAACGAGTATTCCATCGCCGAGGCGGTGGCGGGCGAAATGGCCTGCCGTCTGGCCGAAGGCGATCTCGCCGGTGCCCGTGTGCTGGTGGAAATGTCCCTGCCCTATTTCGAGCAGTCGAACTACCTGAGTGATTATCAGCGCTGCGCGGAACTGCACCTCGTGCAGGCTTGGTTCTACCAGCGGCAGGACCATCCGACGGACGCGCTGAAGGCGCTGGAGAAGGCCGACAAGAAGACCGTACAGGCGCGCGAATTCGTGGACCCCGACGCGTTTAACCGGGGAACGGGCGACCGGCTGCTGCGCGCGGTGGCGGTGGGCAAGGCCCGCGCGCACGCCGCGCTGGGCGAAAATGATGCTGCGCTTTCGGCAATCGACCTCTATAAATCGGCGCGGCTGCGCAATCTGCTCGGAAGCAAGGTGGTCGATGATGCCATCCGCACAGACTCGGCGAGCGAGCGCGAAACCATCCGTCAGCGCATCCCCTGGCTGGAAAAGCGACGGGACGCCGCCAAGGAGGCGAACAACGCGGATGAAACCGCGCGCCTGGAAGGCCGAATCAAGGGCGACAGCACGCGATTGGCGTGGCTTGACCGCGAAATCAGTTTCGCCGCGCCCGACAAGGTCAAGTACGAGGGGATTCCCGACATCGCTCCCATAGCGCTGCAGGCGGCCATCCCCGAGGGCACGGT
>CAIJOU010000493.1 GCA_903822375.1 Candidatus Hydrogenedentota bacterium | reverse complement strand
GTCATGTCAGACTTATCTCTCTCTTGCTCTTAATCTTGCTCTTGCTCTTGCTCCAAATCCACCAACGGATCTGGGCTTCCGTATTCTGACATTTCTTCCTTTGCTGCTGATGGGTGTTCGGTCATTTTGGACAGCATCTTTAAAATAGAAAACAGCAGCGCTTTGCCAGGAGTAATCTCATCCGAGAAAAAGGCGCCCACCGCTACCAGCACGTCCAATGCCGCGGCACTCTCCATGGCGGAACCACGAGCGATCTCGAAGAATCGCCTGCGATCCGCCGGGGAACGCTTTCCGTTGCCTTCAGCAATATTCAAGGCAATTGATTGGCTGGACCTAAGTAATTGGTCTCTGGTGCTACCAAACGGGCTTTGCAACCGAGGCAACAGCTTCGCCACAAATGCAACAAACTCTATGCTCTTTTGATAGACGATGAGTTTCTCGTGGTCGAAGTACATGCCTGTTCTCCCCACTGAAAGAACACTAGAGCAAGATTAAGAGCAAGAGAAAGATTCAGCGGTCACTGCATTCTAGACGGATTCCGCCAGTCGCGCGGCGCGGTCGGCCGCGTTGAGCGCGTCGATGAAGTCCTGAAGGTCGCCTTCCAGCACCTGTTTGAGCTTGTAGAGCGAGAGGTGAATGCGGTGGTCGGTGACGCGGTTTTCGGGGAAGTTGTAGGTGCGGATTTTTTCGCTGCGGTCACCCGAACGCACCTGGCCGCGGCGGGAGGCGCTGCGGGCACTTTCCTCTTCCTGAATCTTCATGTCGAGCAAGCGCGCACGAAGCACGCGGAGTACCTGGGCCTTGTTCTTGTGCTGGGACTTCTCGTCCTGGCAGGTGACGACGATGCCGGTCGGCTTGTGTGTGACGCGCACGGCCGAATCGGTGGTGTTGACGCTCTGCCCGCCCGGTCCGCTGGAACGGTACACGTCGAACTGGAGGTCATTCATGTCAATCTGGACATCCACCTCCTCGGCCTCGGGCAGCACGGCCACGGTGACGGCGGAGGTGTGTATGCGGCCCTGGGTTTCGGTGTTGGGCACGCGCTGGACACGGTGAACGCCCCCCTCCCACTTCAGATTGCTGTACACGCTTGTGCCGCTGACCTGAAAGCTGATTTCCTTGTAGCCGCCCAGTTCCGTGGCGTTGGAATTGAGCACCTCGACCTTCCATCCCTTGACTTCGGCGAAACGGGAGTACATGCGGAACAGGTCGGCCACGAACAGGCCCGCCTCTTCGCCGCCGGTGCCGGCCCGGATTTCGACGATGGTGTTTTTCTCGTCGAGGGGGTCCTTGGGCACGAGCAGAAGCCGCAGGCTTGTCTCCAGCTCAATCATGAGCGTCCTGGCCCGGTCCCGCTCTTCCGTGGCCATGGCGACCATTTCCGGGTCGTCCTCCTGCGCAAGAATAGCCTCGGCTTCGGCGAGCGAGAGTTCCGTGCGCTCATACTGCCGCAAACTGGCGACCAACTCTGACATTTCGGCATGACGGCGCGCCAGTTTCATGTATTTCTGCGGGTCAAGCGCAACTTCCTGAGTCGCCATCTCCTCCGCGAGGCGGTCTGACTCGTCGACCACCGCGCGGAGCCTGTCCCGCATCAAAACATCCATGGACGATTAGGCGTTCTTGCCGGCAGCGAATTTCTTCTGGAAGCGCTCGATGCGGCCTTCGCGATCCAGGAGCTTCTGCTTGCCCGTAAAGAACGGGTGCGAGTGGCTCGACAGATCCAGCGTGTACAGCGGATATTCCTTGCCCTCGTACTGTGTCGTCTTTTCCGTCTTCACGGTGGACTTGGACAGCCAACTCACATTGGCGCCCACATCCATGAAAACGACATCGCGATAATTCGCGGGGTGAATGCCCTTCTTCACGACCATTCTCCTGTGTTCCGGCGGAAAACCCGTCCGAAAGTGATACGCTTTACGACAAAGAGCCCGACCCTGGGCGCACAACCCCATGGCCGGGTTCATGTTGCGCATAGTTTAACATGAACGCTGTTACTGCTGCAAGCCCGGTTCGGCCTCTGCAACACCCTGAGGTTGACAAAAAACGGCAACCCGAACAAGAAACCACCCGCACGGGGCGGGTGGACATGTTTTAGATGGTGCCGGGAGGGGGAATCGAACCCCCATGGTGTCACCACCGGCGGATTTTGAGTCCGCTGCGTCTGCCTATTTCGCCATCCCGGCCAAACTCGCATAAGTATAGCGGTTGGAAGGGGTGCTGTTCAATAACGATGCGCGTAAATCTAATCCGTCACGGGCAGTCCGTTGCGGTCATAGTCGTCCAATGCCGTGGTCAGCACCTGCAAGGTCTTGAAGATACATTCTTCGTTCAGGATTTCCCAGCCATCCCTGCGGCAGTGGTAGTAATGGGCCGGTCTGGGGTCCATGCCGCACAGGGCGGCGGCGGGCAATCCGGCTCGGGAAAAAGCTGCGGCATCACTGGCGCCCACGCGCACATTCCCAAACTTGCGCTCCAGACCGTTCTGCCGCATGGCATTCTGCAGCAGCGCGCACAGGCCCGGATGGTGTCGCAGCGAGCCGTTCAGGTCTCGGTTGTACACCATCAGATGGTCCAAATCGCGGAAGGTGTCCAACGCGACGAACAGGGTTTCCACGTCGGTCCACTCGTTCCGGTGGCGTTTCATGTGGGCATCCGCCCCGCAGAGCCCCGCCTCTTCCGACCCGCTGACCATGAAGATGATTTCGGTGTTCTCGGGGACGATTCCGGCCTGCTTGATATGGCGTGCCAGCCCCACCGAAGCCAGCGCTCCGGTCAAATTGTCGTTTGCACCCGGCGACACCACGCCAAAGCGGGTGAAGGTTGCCGCGATAAACGCGCCGGGAAGCGCCAGAAACTGGCTTATACCCACCCACCACCAGAATCCTTCCGTGGGCGCGTGGCGGCCACAGAACAGGGCCGTGGCAACCGTGGTCACCAACAGGTACACAATCGACAGCACGGCGGCCTGGCCGAAATGCATAAAGAAGCGGGGAAAGAGCTGCTGGTAACGCCACTCAAACACCGCATCGGCGTGGCCCGCCAGGATAATGCGCCGCTTGACCGTGCCCGAAGGGGCAAGCGCGGCATACAGATTATGGGAGGTATGGCGCGGGAAGAAGAACGTGAGAATATGCCGGTAACTGATCACTTCGGCCAGAAAGACAAAATTGGCTGCAAGGAGAAATCCCAGGGACAACCGGGGGTCGTGCCAGTAGCACGGGACTGAGAGCAGGGCAAGCCATCCGGCAATGACCGGGGCAGCCATGAACCCGGACTGCGACACCGGGAAGGGCTCCAGCACGGGCGCATACCCTGCAGCCGCGAGTTCATCGCGCAGGAACTCCTGGCAGCGGGTCTCCCCCGGGCTGCCCGGCGGGCGCGGACCGAACTCCTCGCAGATCTTGCGAATGCGGTCCATGATGTAGCCGGTGCATTCGCGCAGGGACGATTCGGTCAGCATGTTGTTCTTCCCCGTTGGTTACACTTCCAGCAACGACTCCTTCAGGAACAGGCCATGCTTGAGCATGACTTCCGGCAAGCCACCCGGGCAAACCCGTGTGGCCGCCGCGAAATGGTGGCCCGTGGTCATGTGGAACGGCAGCGCACAGCAGACCCGGATGCCCGCCGCGCGGATGGCGATGGTGCCCGATTCGCTGTCCTCGAAGCCGACCGCCTTACCAAAGTCCTCCGGATAGAGGCCGATTTCGTGCATGGCCATGGAATACAGGTCGCGGTGCGGCTTGAGCCGTATTTCGCTGGAATCTGTTGCCGTGATGAACCCGTCGTAATACACGTGGGGGCTGGCGAAGTGCTCCAGCAGAAAGGCTTTTTTTGCTTCACTTACCGGCCACTGCCCGATTTCGGTGCGGATGATGCGGAACACCTCAGTCAGCACCAGGTCGGCCTCGTAGAAGATGGACGAGGTGACCAGCGCCACGCGTGCCGGTTGCTCCGCCAGATAGGCACCCAGGCGGCCCAGGCGTTCGCGGCATGCGGGCAGGCCGCTCGGGTCAAGCATCCCGGCGGCTGACAGCGGTTCGGCAAGGAACTCCGCAAAGTCGGCGGCTTCGGCGCCCAACCAACCCTTGAGCAGCGCCAGAAACACACCCACGCCGGGCATGGGCCCGATCAAACGCTTGCCGCCCCGTCCGAGCACCTGCTCGGCCATCTCGTCGCCGCGTCCCTCGGCCACCCAGCCCAACACCTCGTGATAGCGTTGGTAGTAAATCTCGATGCCCGCCCGGGTCAGGTTCGAGACGCCCTCAAAAGTGAAGGCGTCCCGGTGCGCCTCGGCAATGTCTCTCGCCGCCGACCGGGTGTCTGCCGCATAGAAATCGTCGGACTTCATGAGTTCTTGGAAAGCCGGGTCACTTTCTAAATCGGCCAGGCCGAGCGCACCCAGCGTGTTGCGCAGGTCGCGCTTGCGGCCCAGGTCCTTGCCGCGCGCCAGCGTCCAGGCCGCGCCGAGAACCAGGTGCTCGCGCAGCGCTTCGGGCAGGAAACGGTCGCCGTAGGCGCGGACGAGGTATTCGACATGCTTGGTCGTGCTGTTGCCGATGATGTGCGGATAGTCGCGCGCTTGGTCGAGTCCCGGCCATGCGGGATCGTCGGCGCGGCCGCAACAGCGGCGGACCATCATGTTCAGCGCGTCGATGCAGCACGGTTCGGTGGTCGTGGTGGTGCCGTCCATGTCCATCACAGCCGCCAGCAACCCTTCCTCCAGCACGGGCGTACCCTTCGAGAGCGGATACACGTCGTAGGGCGGATAAATGTAGGGCGGATTGGCGACTATGGCGTACTGGTCGGACAGGGCGCCCGCAAGTCGGGCGGCCGTTTCCGCATCGGCGAATTTGGGAATGCTGGAAGACATCAAAACCTCCGTACTGCAACGAGATTTGAAAAATGAATCTGAACCACAGAGGGCACAGAGGAACACAGAGGGAACACGGACAGACACAGACGGTCACGGACAGGCACGGACCCAGAAGAAAAGCTGAGATTTGAGGATATGAGATTTGAGGAGAAGGATGCCATTGGGTTTATTCCATGCGCATCAGTCCGAAGCGCTCGGGTTGGTGGAAATTCAGGTTCTCCCCCACATTTGACCATGCGGCCCAGTGGGGATGGGACGATTCATCGGCGCACTTGTAACAGTTGGCGTGCCAGACTTGGCCGTGCACGTCACCCAGCGCGCCCAAATAGGCTTCAAACACGCCAAAGGGAACTCGGAAGGATACGGTGTACGTGACCGGACCGGGCAGTTCCTCCGGAATCGGGGCCTTCAGGGATGTGGAAATCTCGATCATTCTCAGGAACTTTTCCGCGACGAACTGGCTTTTCTTGAACTTTCCGTCCTCTCCCCGAATCCAGTCTTCGACGTATTGGGACAAAATGTTGCCGCCGCAGTTGATTTCGAAGTTTATATACCCCTTGTCGGACTTGGGGCGGACAAAGAACTCGACGCAGGAGTCTTTGCATACCATGGCGTTGAGGCCGGACTGGCGGCAGACGATGAAACGGTCCTCCACCCGGTAGATTGCGGCCAAGGCCTTGCCGTCGTGCAACAGCCGCGCCTGGACCCTGGGATGGTGGTCGCTGCTCTTCGGATGAAACTGGTCAATGGCCAGCGGTTCCGCCTTGTCCCAGGCGGGGTCATCCCAGCCGCTTTTCACGGCGGGCAACTGCGATGTATAGTGAATCACGTAGGAAGGCGTCATGGCCGGTGTCCTCCAAGCCGCAGTGTCCGCGGCCGCCCTAGTATACCCGCCGTTGCCGCGCGTTTCATCCAAAGGAGCAAAGAAGATGATTCTGACCTCAATGTGTGCCGTTCTGCTGTGCGGAGCCAGCGCGCTGCCCGTCTGGGAGTTCGACACTGAAGCCGACAAGAATACGTGGCAGCCCAACAGCCATATCGCCGACGTGCGCCTGGAAGGCGGCGCGTTGTGCGGCAAGACGGTGGACTGGGACCCGATGTTCTTCTCCCCCATTCTCGAGATTCCGGCGACACCGTGGCAGTACGTGCTGCTGCGCATCAAGGCGGACCATCCGGGCACCGGGCAGCTTTTCTGGACCGGCCAGACCGAGGGCAAATACGGCGGAATCACTGAACAGAAGGTGACCAACTTCACCCTGGGCGAAAGTGCCGACTTTCAGGAGATCGCCATCCTGCCCGGCTGGCACCGTGAGGGCACCATACGAAAGCTGCGGCTGGACCTGTACAACGGCATGAACTTCGCCATAGACCGTATTGCCGTAATGGACTGGAGCGCCGGGTTCGCGCCGGAGGGCGCGAAAACCGCGTGGACGGCGGACGAGATGGCGCAATGGCCGGTGCTCCAAGGCGAAAAGGCGCGGTTCAGTCCGCCACTTGCCGCAAAGGTCGACGAATTGGCCTGGGCCGCGGTGGAGCTGGAAAGCGCCGTCATCGCCCATGGGGAGTTCCTCTGGATAGCCGATTCCAGCCAGGGCATCCAGTCTGAACTGTTCGACATACGCCCCGGAAAGCGGGTCTACAATGTCGAACTGGCCGGACATCCCTGCTGGAAGGGTCTGGTGCATGCCGTGGGGCTGCGTGTATCTTCACCGGAAGTGAAAGTGGATTCGCTGAAATTGTCGGACCTGCCTGCGGGCGGACCCGACCCCATAGTGACCTATTTCGGGTTTGAGAACGGCGTGAATCGTGTCGGACAGCCCTGTTCGGTCCTGGTGCAGGTCACCAATCGGGGAGGCGAAAAGGCGTCGTTGACCGGGTACCATATTTCCGCCATGGATGCTGGCATCCAGGTTGTGAAGGCACCTGATTTGGCCGGGTCGGCCCCGCTGGCCTATGGGGATGTGAAAGACTTGGGGTGGCAGGTGCAGATTGGACCGCCCGGGGAATATGTGCTTCTTTTGGAAGGACCGGGGCTGGACAAACCGATGGAAACCAAATGCCGGTTCCTGCCTTCCGTTGCTCCGCAGAAAGCGGATTATGTGCCCGCGCCCGTGCCGGTCAAGCCCGCGCTGGATGTGTGCATGTACTACTTCCCCGGTTGGGAATCGGATGCGAAGTGGGACTGCATCCGCCGCACCGCGCCCATCCGCAAGCCGCTGCTCGGCTACTATGACGAGAGCAAAGTCGAATGCGTGGACTGGCAGATCAAGTGGGCCGCCGAAAACGGCGTGAACTGCTTTCTGGTGGACTGGTACTGGTCCGACGGCAACCAGTACCTCACCCACTGGTTTGAGGCTTACCGCAAGGCCCGTTACCGAGACCAACTCCAGGTGGCGATCATGTGGGCCAACCACAACGCGCCCGGAACGCACTCGCGCGAGGACTGGCGCAAGGTGACGAAAGAGTGGATTGACCGTTACTTCAACCTGCCTGCCTATTACCGCATCAACAACAGGCCTTCCATCTTCCTGTGGTACCCGGAGGGGCTCCGACATGACCTGGGCGGGTCGGATGCGGTCAAGGCCGCGCTGGACGAATCGCAGGAAATGGCCCGGGCCGCAGGATATCCCGGCATTGAGTTTGTGGCCATGAGCGGTCACCAGACGAAGGAACTTGCCGCCACGCTCGCCAAGGAAGGCTACACGGGCGCCACGAATTACCATGAATGGGGCCGAGCCGAGAGCCTGGCCCCGTCGAGGACGGAAGTGAAGTACAGCGACGCCGTCAAGACCGCCCCGGAGGCGTGGCAGAGGAACGCGGACCTGTGCGCGTCCAGCCTGACCTACTATCCGGTGGTCGATACGGGCTGGGATAACCGTCCCTGGGCCGGCAGCAAGGCTTTGGTCATAGGAGGGCGCACGGCCCCCCTCTTTGAGGAATTCCTTCGCGAAGGGCGCGGCTACTGCGAAGCGTACAAACTGCCCTTCGTCGTGCTCGGTCCGGCCAATGAATGGGGCGAGGGCAGCTATGTTGAACCGGCCAACGAGTACGGTTTTGACATGTACGAGGCGATACGGAGGGTCTTTGGCACGGGCGATCCCGCGACGTGGCCGGTGAACTATTCGCCACGCGACCTGGGGTTGGGCCCCTATGATTTCCCCGCGGTCCCCTACCGCGGTGACTGGACCTTTGACACCGGCACGGAAGGCTGGTCGGAGATGATGAACACCAGCCGGGCCGAGGTGAAGGATGGGTGCCTGTCCTTCCAGACGGTGGCCGGCGACCCCGCCCTGGTCGTGACGACGCCGGGTCTCAACGCAGGAGAATTCCCCAAACTCGCGATTCGGATGCGCATTGCCGGTCCTGAGGGACAGAAGGGCTGCGCCCAACTGTTCTGGTCCGCCGCAGGTTCGGCAACCAGCGAGTCGGCCAGCGTACGTTTCGCCCTCCAAGTTGACGGTCAGTTTCATGATTACACGTTGGATTTGACTCAGAATCCGCGCTGGCGCGGCAGGATTTCCATGCTGCGCTTCGACCCCACGGACTTCAAGGGGGCGAACGTCGATATTGACCGGATTACCTTTCAAAGGCAATAGTGCGGGAAATATGTAACCAAGGCATCCTTGGCGTCCACTGTTGATTTGGTCTTGGTATCGTCGACCGTCCCGTGCTGAACGGGACAGAAGGACGAGACAAGATGAGCGAGACAACAAAGCCCACACGCGAATTGCCCCGGACCATGGCCCGCCGGGATTTTCTCCGGGCACTGGGTGTGGC
>CAIJOU010000492.1 GCA_903822375.1 Candidatus Hydrogenedentota bacterium | reverse complement strand
TCATCATCAGGATGGGGTGCCACCGCCAGCAGACGGGTGTCTTTGGAAAGCGCAAACTGCATCACTTGCCCTTTCCGCGCAATTCAAATGGCGTGTACCCCTTGCGCGCTGCGTTGGCCCACAAAAGAGCCGGCCTGGTCTCGCCGGGAGCGGGACGGTAGGCGTGCCTGCCGGCCTTCAGGACGAGGCCGTCGTTGCAGGGTTTCCCGTCAAGCAGGCCTTTGCCCGGCCCGTCGGCGGTCACGATGGTGTATTCAGCCGCAATGCTCACGTCATAAGACAGGACGTCCGGATGGGCGGAAGCCTCTTGGACGGGTATTTTGCCCGCAACAAGCAGCGGTCCTACGGAAAGGTAGTTGGCGCGGACGAAGCTCTGAAAGTCTTCAGGATAGCGTTGGATTTCCGGATAAACCACGCAGGTGTGCTCGGCAACCAGGGAATCCGCAACGTTGTCCGTGATGAGATGCGCGGCCATACGCGCCCGCGTAATCGTCTCAAACGCATAAAAATAGGCGCGTTTTCGGAATATGAACTCGCCTTTCGGGTCCATGACCGTGTCGCCGGGTTCGGTCAGTTCCAGCACGGCCTTCCAGGTGGCCAGTTCCTGACCTATCCGCTTGTCGTAGAGATGGGACCCCATTTTGAAGAGAATGAGCGAGATTTCGAGCATCGCGAACAGGATCAGTGCCGCATGGGGAAGCAGCGCCCGCCACCGGACGCCGAGGCGGGGCCGGATAAAGCGCTCCGCCGGGCCGTCCAGCAGCGGCACAAGCAAAACCATCACAATCGGCCACATCGGAAGCGAATCCTGGTCCGTGGGAAACGGCCACAGGAGCATCACGGCCAGTAGATAATAACCCGCCATAAGAAGCAGAAAGACGTACGCGGGTGACCCCGCTCCGGACAGGTTCTTTGCGGCTGCGAGCTTGCGGGTGCCGAATAGAAGGACGTAGGCCGCGGGCAAAAAGGCAAGTTGCTTCCACAAAGGCGACTTGCCCCCGCCGGGTAGGAGGTTGTGCTGAATCGTGCCGTAGTAGAAGTCAGACCACGCGCCATGGGTGGCAAACCAGGCAATGACGACTGTGGGAATTATCAGCAGCCCCGGCAGGAAAGCAAGGAGGGCCAGACAGTTGTTTCGCGAATACAGCCCTCTGAACGCTTCTCTTCCGTTCAACGCCGCCGTTGAAACGGCCGCCGCAGCGCAACACGCGAGGAGAATGCTGCTTTTCATCGAGACGGCAAACGCCGTACCAAAAATAATGCCGACCAGAAACCCGCGCGCGGGGGTGAATTTGAAGCCGACACTTGCCGCGACCGCCATGACAAACAGCATGGTCCACAGCACATCGGTTCGAAATTCGACCGACTTTTCAACAAACGGAAGAAACGCGCCTGTCAAAGCGGCGGCCCAGATTCCCAGTCGTGGAGAAAAGAGACGTGCTGCGATGCAATACGTGCAGGCCAAAGTGCCAAGACGGAACGGGATCATGGCCGCGCGCATCCACAGCAGCAAGTCGTATCGATCACCGAACAGTTTGACCAGGGGCGCCATGAGGAGATGAAAGAGTGGGGTGTGATTATCAAAAACATCCTGGTATTGCATCAGTCCGTGCGCCCAACCCCAGGCAACGTGCAGATGCTGGGGTTCATCGGAATTGAAACGATGATAGAAGACATAAACCATGCTCAAGAAAAGCCCCGCCGCAAGCATGCCAAGAGCCCAGGGAACATCGTTCTCCTGAAGACCCTGGTTCTTTTGGTCGCTCGGCTTTCTGGCCTCGTACATGGAAATCTGCTTTGCTGTTTAATGGTTACAGATGACTTTTACGACGGGCTGCTAGGGCTTTCCACACGCGAACTTGATGATAGTAACTATTGCACATGGAACATTACCGGAGAATTACGGCGGACCGTACAAACGACCACAATTGCATATAGATTCGCCATTTATGGCGTTGGAAAGAATCCTGCCGTAATGTTCGGATAATGTTCCCTGTCTTATGATTTCGCCAAGGTTCACATCCGATGGGAAATCTCAACAGGAATGATGCACAGAGCACAAGAAAGCTCCGGGCAGCCCCCTGGTTTGACCTTATGCCCATGCAATAATAGAGTTCAATGTTAGAGGAGAAGATGCATGCCTTTGATTGAGGAAATGGAAAGCAGCGGAAAATGGCTTTTTCGATGGCGGAGCTATTTCCCGTTTCTTATGGTGCTCCTAATGATTGCCTCTTTGAGGTACTTCACGTACCCGTTCGGGAGCGTCTTCCTGCAGCACATGTGGGAGTTGTTTTGTGTTCTCGTTGGCCTGTGTGGCGTGGCTATTCGCGGATTTACCGCAGGAAGTGTGCCCCATAAGACATCCGGACGAAACACGAGACGGCAGATTGCCGCATCGCTGAATACGACAGGCATGTATTCCATTGTGCGGAATCCATTGTATCTGGGTAACTTCTTCATGGTTCTTGCCATTTGCCTTTTCCTCCATATTTGGTGGATTCCACTGATATACCTGCTGGCCTTCATGCTGTATTACGAGCGTATCGTTTTCGCGGAGGAGATGTTCCTTCGACAGCGCTTCGGCGAAGAGTACATGGCGTGGGCCTCCCGCACGCCCGCTTTCTTTCCCAGAATATCGCAATGGCGGAAACCTGCGCTTTCCTTCTCGTTTCGCGCGCTCGTTCGGCGCGAATACCAGGGTTGCTTCGGACTTATCATGGCGCTATTCGCGGTAGATGAACTGACCGAACATCACCTCGGACATGGATGGCAGCCTGATGCTATGTGGATCTGGATAGTCGGATTGGCTACAGGTATGTATGTCATCGTGAGAATTCTCCACAAAAGAACACATTTGCTTTGCGTGAAAGGAAGATAGGCATCTCCATAAGACCAATTGTCACCAACAGTGCAAAAATGGGGCTTCACTTTTGGCGAAGGGGCGTTCTTTATCTTTGGTCGATATATCACACTGTAAAGCTAGAGGGACCGTTAATGTAATTGCATTCATACAAATGTATGGGGCTTCGGCTGCCGTCGGGGACGGTGGGCGGGGTAAGCGTCCCTGCGGCAAGAAAGAAGGAAACAATCATGACCGCGGCAATTTTGGAGAGAATGGGCATGGGATGTCTTTCTATTCTTGGCTTGAGGCGTTTATTATGCGTGCTTCTGGTCTTTCAATCAAACGTCTTCGAAAAATGCGGAATATGCGAAGAAAGAACTACGTTCCAAAAAAGGCACCTGGTGCATCTCTATGGGAGTGGCAAGTGAAAATCCGAGGGCATTATGCCCAATGAAAGAACAAGCCCATGAAGTTCAACGTGCGTTTCGGTTTCACTCTTATTGAGTTGCTTGTCGTGATCGCCATCATCGGAATTCTGGCCGCTATACTTCTGCCCGCGCTGTCGCGCGCCCGCGAGGCCGCGCGGCGCGCCTCCTGCCAAAACAACCTCAAACAGTGGGGGCTTGTGTTCAAAATGTACGCCAACGAGGCAGGGGGCTCATTTCCCCCGATGCAGATTGGCGGATACCGCACACAGAGCGGACAACCCGGCGGCACCATTAATGTGAGCCCAAACCTGTTTTGTATATACCCGGAATATCTCACGGAACCGCTAATCCTTTTCTGTCCATCCGAAGCCGAATACGAGGAGGAGCTTGCCCTTGTGAAAGGCCCGGACGGCAAATGGTGCGTGGGTTATCTGCCCGACAAGGGTGAAGGCTGCGCCAAGAACAGCGATGGAGGCTATGCCTATTTGGGCTGGATTGTGGACCGATGCAACGCCTCCAATCCCACCCAGCAGTTGGGTTCTTTCACGGCGCTTCCTTTGCTGGCGACGTTGCTGAACGCCAATGTGCCGAAGAACACGGACTACCCGATGGCCATTCAGGCCGGGCGCTTGGCGGAGGCACTGGTCACCAACGGTAACGGACAGATTGACGGAACGATTGCGTTGTATCTTACCGGAGCATTACAGGGGATGTATCCGAAGTCCGACCAGGATCTCAGGGTGGGTGTCCCGAACGGCAACGGCGGAGGCGATACCGTGCGCCGTCTTCGAGAAGGTATAGAACGTTTTCAGATTACCGACATCAACAATACCGGAGCGGTAAACCTGGCCCAAAGCTCCATTTTCGTGATGTTCGATCAGCTCTCCACCATTGCCCAGAAGTTCAACCACGTTCCCGGCGGATCAAACGTGCTGTACATGGACGGCCATGTGGAATTCATGAAATACAATCAGAGCGGTGATGCCCCAG
>CAIJOU010000491.1 GCA_903822375.1 Candidatus Hydrogenedentota bacterium | reverse complement strand
TTTGGGGGAACCAGAATCCACGTGTCCAAACCGGCCAGGGTCTTGGCGGAGGCGATGGAGTCCCCCTGCCTTTTCGGCGCTTCCGGCATCTGAAGATTCCGAAAATCCTCATGGACCCGAGCAAGCAGCAGCCCGGGGTCGTTCTGCATGGCGTATATGCCCAGCCGCCAGCGCCGCTCTGTCGTTGGCGCGTTCTCCGGCAGCCACTTTGGATTGTTGTGCATGCAGTCATGCCAGGCCTGGCACAGGTTCTCGGCGGAGTCGTTGGCGATGGCCGCAAGGTATTTCCCGTCGCGCGACACCGCGCCGATCACCGGGACCGTGTACTGGTCATCGCTGTAGGCGGCCCACGAATCCGCCGGGGTGGCCGGAACGGGTTTGCCCACGGGGGTGTACATCTGCACCCACGGCGGGTTGTTGTACTGATGGTCCGCGGGCTGAACCGGAATCTTCTTCCGGTCGGTGTCTGAAAGGTGGGTCACCCCCTTGGCGGTGAACAGGAAACAGCGGGAAACGAAATCGGGATAGGGGTCGGGGGCGCTGGCAAAGCCGGACGCATGCCGCAACTGCCAGCACAGATTCAATCCGGGCGGCGTGTCCGGAAGCACGGAACCCGCCGGGGCGTCAGGGTCAAGAACCGCGCGCGCCTCCACCAGCACCGCCCCCGGTCTGGGCGTGACGGTGCTGATGACCAGCGTCTGGGGGTTCTTCTTGTCCCGATGGCTCACTTCCACCGCGCCGCCCTCCAGGGGCTTGGCATCCAGCAGTTCGAGGTCGCCCTCGTAGCACCAGGCGTCACAGGTGAAGCCGGGCACCTTCGGAAAAAACATCGAGACCATGGGGTAGTACTGGCCCCAAAGTTTTTCCTTCACCACCCGAATGGTCGGCAGGGTCTCCGGCAGTGGGTTTGCCGCTTGGGCAATCACAACAATGTCCGGCCCATTCTCCTCCGCAGCCCGTGCGGGGAGAACGCACAGCAGGGCAGCCAGCGCAACAGCAAACGTGAGCGTTGCGAACCCCTGCGGTCGTGACTCTTTTGGAGTGCGGTGGCAAAGCGCAGCGCCGACACCGCTTTGGCTCTGTGCCTTGTGAAAACAGCCGTCGCAGTGCTGCATCCAGCCAAAGCGGCGTCGATGCCGCCGCACTCCAAAAAAGGCGCATTCTTCTCGTCTTGGAGCTTCGGCTTGGCGCGCCTCCCATGACCGCAATACTGCATTCTTGGCTTGGTTCAATTCCTTCATCGTGTCACCTCGCTGCGGATGGTTTTCATACTGGAGTACGCTACCGGTTGTCTTTCCCGCCTGTCAGCTCTTCCAAAGAACATTTTGCAAAGACGATAGATTCATAGGGGTTCTTGTTGCCCCGTTCATAGAGACAGCCGACCTGGCCGTCTGCCGTCGCCACCAAATCCGAATAAGCGGCCGGGCCCGGCCAGAGGACTTTGGACACGGGCCAGGTCTTGCATTCGTCATAGCTCATGCGGACCGTCATGTTCTCGCGTTTGGTGCTCGCCGGATTGGAGAAGACGATGCGATTCTTGCCGTCTTTCGCCGGGCTGCTCATACGCAGCGCACTCCCCTGGCAGACCGGTTCCACAAGCCCCTCATCATCGGCCACGGGGGACCAGGTGAGCCCCCGGTCATGGCTGATGGCAAAGGCGCGACGGCCCGTGCCACGGGTATTGCGCGCATTGAGATAGAGTGACCCGTCGGCCAGTTCGACCACGGTGGATTCATCGGTCCGGCTTTCCAGTTCGCCGCCGATGCTCCAGTTCTTTCCACCGTCGTCGCTGTAAATTACGTGCGAAAACATCTCTTCTTTCTTCGGCCCAATGGAGTGGTCGCAGGGCGCCATGAGCCTTCCGTCCGCAAGCTGGACACCGTGACAGGGGCCCGTGGCATACCAGCGCCAGTCCGCCTTGCGCACCTGTGCGGAAATATCCACCGGCGTGGACCAGGTCACACCGTCGTCACTGCTCCGCAGCACCCATACCGTGCGCGGTGCCGCCTCGCCCTTCATGATCTGCGATTCCCGCTCGTTGGCGTTGTTCTTCGTGATCAGCAGCACGATGTCGCCCGTCTTTCGATCCACGATGGGGCAGGGATTGCCGCAGGTGCTTTCCCCGTCGTCGACCACCACCTGCACCGGCTGCCACGACTGGCCGTGGTCCATACTACGCCGCAACAACAGGTCAATATCGCCGTAGTCGGAGGAACTCCGCTTTCGGCCCTCACAGAATGCCAGCACGGTCCCTTTCTCCGAAACTGCCAGCGCGGGGATGCGGTAGGTGTCATACCCGCCCTCACCGGACACGAAGACAGGAGTTTGGGCGAAGGGCTCCTGGAAGGACTGGGCGGTGCAGGCCGTGGGCGCAATGGACAGCACAAGGAGGACTAATGTCATCATCCACAGGCGGATTCCTTCTGAAGCCATGAATAGACCCTTCTCTTGGTTCAAATCCGGCAGTGCCAAATATGGGTAAGATTGTACAACACGCGGACCCGGTCTGAACATGGACACGCCTTTTTGAGTTGGCTCTTTCCCTGGGAACGCCAATCTCCCGATTGGCATCGGGAGATATGCCGCTCGGGAGAGCGGCGCGCCCAGGCCAAGCTGGAACGCTTTCAGCGAATGTGGGAGAATCACGAAGTTCAGAACGCGGCATGAATAGCCATAACGGAGGTCCACCATGAAGCGCATCACCATTCACACACTCTGCCTAACCCTCGCTTTGGTCTTCCTGGGCCTCACCGCCTGGGCCGACGACCCGGCTTCGGCATCCGGCCTGAAACGGGAGGCCATTGAATGGTGCGATGTCTGGTTCACCCATGCCGACAAGACCGACAAGCCGCGCGTGCTGCTCATCGGCGATTCCATCGTGCAGGGCTATTTCCCGCTTGTGGAGCGGGAAATGGGCGACGCGGTGTACTGGGGCCGCTTCACCACGTCACGCAG
Organism: Candidatus Hydrogenedentota bacterium; assembly: GCA_903822375.1. Classification (GTDB taxonomy): domain Bacteria; phylum Hydrogenedentota; class Hydrogenedentia; order Hydrogenedentales; family CAITNO01; genus CAITNO01. The sequence continues at coordinate 6,436 of CAIJOU010000491.1, read as the reverse complement.
CATCTGTGACCCGGTGTTCTTCCAGGAACTCGAACTGGTGGTGAAGCAGTACCAGTTCAGTGTGATTCACTTTAATCACGGCCTGCACGGCTGGGGTTACACCGAGGCGCAATACGCCGAGGCCTTCGACAAGCTGCTCAAGGTGCTTAAGGAGGAGGGGCAGGGCGCGAAACTGGTTTGGGCCACCACAACGCCGGTGCAGTCCGGGTCGTCCATGGGGTCGGACCAGCCGCGGGTCGCGGAACGCAACAGAATCGCCGCCGAAAAGGTCACGCAGGCAGGGATACCGATTGATGACCTGTATGCATTGTCCATCGACAAGCCGGAGTATTACTCCAAGGATGGGGTGCATTTTGCCCAGGAAGGGAAAGAGGTGCAGGGAAAGACCGTGGCGGCGGCGGTGAAAAAGGCGCTGGAGCAATAGCCGGTTTCAAAAGGACGCAAGGGCGGAAAGGACGGAAAGGACTTGCGAACCTACTCAAGCAGCATGCTTCCTGGTTAAGGTTTCCCCTTGCTATTTATCCTTTACGTCCTTGACTTTGGCTATTGTACTTCGACCATCACCTCGTTATGGCGCATAAAGGGCGGGGTCCAGGGCGGGTTGTACTGGGCGGTGGAAGGCACGCCGGTGGGGGAAATATTGGCGCTTTTCAATGCGTCAAGGAGTTTCTTTGTCTCGCGCTCCACCTTCCCCTTGGTGGCGTAGCCGCCGAAACTGCGGACGGCGAATTTCTTCTCCGGCACGGCGCGCAGGGTAACCTCGGAATTATTCGGTTTGGGAAGCGTCTCCAGCGTGTACTTGGACGGCATGACGAAGGCCAGTTTGTAGGTGTCCCCCTGCCCCGCCTTCTCGTGCAACACCGGTGCGGTCATGGAGATCTTCTCGGATACGGCCTGCTTTTCGTGAAGCACCGGGGCGGTCATGGCTATGGAGCCCTTGGCGGTGTTGTTTCCGAAGATGTAGTCGGCCACCTTGCGAAAACCCTGGTTGAGCGTGTCGCCGTAACTGCCGGACACTTCCACTTCGGCCACGATATGGGGCGCATAGCTGCGCACCTCGTACCCTTTGGCCTTGGCGACCAGTTCATACTTGGGCGTCTCTATGTTTCTTGTGGGCAGATAACCGGCCAACATCCATCCTCCCAGCAGTGCTGCGAGAACTCCCGCTGCGACCATGACAAGTTTCCTTTTCACTGTCAAAACCTTCTCGTGTAGACGTGGCAGTAAGGGCTTTGCCCTTCCTTCTCATAATACTGCTGGTGATAGTCCTCAGCCGGCCAGAAAACGCCCGCGGGAGTCACCTCGGTCACGACATTCAGTCCTTTGGCCCTCAGTATCCCGATAAGCTTCTCGGCAGTCGCCTTCTCCGCCTCGTTCTGGTAAAACACCGCCGAGCGGTACTGAAGACCCACATCGGGTCCCTGGCGGTTGACCTGGGTCGGGTCATGAATTTCGAAGAACAGCTTCGCCATGTCCTCATAGCTGACCTGGGAGGGGTCATAGGTGACCCGAATTGCCTCGGCGTGGCCGGTGGTGCCGCTGCAAACCTGCTTGTACGTGGGATTCTGGGTATGGCCTCCGATATAGCCCACCTGCGTTGAAATCACGCCCTTGGCCTTCTGGAAATAGTATTCCACACCCCAAAAGCAACCTCCCGCAAAGATGGCGGTCTGCGGAACAGGCGGGACCTGCGGCACGGCCGCTGCGACCGGGGCCGCTGGGTCCGGCACGAACTTCAGGGAAATCGAGTTGACACAATGGCGGGTGTTCTTGAGCGTGAGCCCCTCACCCAGGAAAACATGACCCAGATGGGCACCGCACTTGGCGCAGGTAATTTCGGTGCGCGACCCGTCTGCGTCCAGGCTGCGTTTTACCGCGCCGGGAATCTCGTCGTCGAAACTGGGCCAGCCGCACCCGGAGTCGAACTTGGCATCCGACCGGTACAGCGGCGCGTCGCAGCGCTTGCAGACATAGGTTCCCTTGCCGTGGAAGCTGTAGTACTCCCCTGTAAACGGCGCCTCGGTTCCCTTGTGCACAATTACGCGCTCTTCCTGGGGCGTCAGCGGATTCATTTTGATTTCTCCGGCCCCGCCGCAGGCGCAAAATGCCACAAGCAGCAAGGCCAATAATGCTGTTCGTTGAAGCAACATGGTTGTATACCTCTGCCTATTCGACACCGAACCGGGACAGGAAATTCCCGGATGGACACCCGGACTGTTTTACGCCGGGGGCTTGCGGCAGCACAAGCGGAAGGTCCGCGGCATCGGCGCCTCATCCTCCCTGGAGTCTTGAAATGACAGTTCCTCCAGCCCGTGTGCGGAGAAAGCCGTCAACTCCTGCCGTGTCAGCGGCCAAGGAGGACCCGAGTCCGGGTCGTGGAGTTCCCTGCCCCGCGCCACCACCAACAGGAAGCCTCCGGGGGCCAGAAAGCGGCAAAGCTCACGCATCGCCGCCGCACGCAGGTCGTGCGGCAGCGACTGGAGCGTATAGGCCTCGAAAATGAGGTCAAAGCCTCCGACCCAATCCCCGGGCGCCTCAAACAGATTGGCAACCTGGTACTCCACCTTGGAATCCGGGAAACGTTTTCGGCACCAGCCGATCGAGGCGGGTGAAATGTCAAATGCAGTCACAGCAAAGCCCCGACGTGCCATTTCCTCCGCATCGTCGCCCAGACCGCAACCGACAACGAGCGCACGGCGCCCCTCCCCCGGCCCCTCGCCGGTGTCAAGCCACTGCAGCAAGTTTGGATTGGGCCGCGCGTCCGCCCACGGAATCGCGGCCATGTCTTCCGCCGCCAAGGTGTACACCTCATCGAACCATCCGAGCGGGTCTCCTTCGGCCAAATGCTGGTCTGCAATTTCACGGGTTCGCCGCCTGCTTGTATCATCCATGACAGGATCCTTTGCCTGGTTATCCGAAAGGTCCTATGGCCTATTTTCGTGCAAATACATTGATTCGCCGAAAGGTCTCGAAGAAGCGACCGTCGGGCTGGCGCGTCTCATCCAACATCCGGCGCAGCACGTATTCCCGAAACCGCGGCCGGTCCGGCGGGTCCACGCTGCCCATAAACGGCACCAGGCTCGGCTGGTCCACCCAGCCGGTCAGCAGTTCCTCGGTGGCAAAATAGCGGTCGGCATTTTCGCCCCACACCCGCGCCTCACAGAATTCATGTTCGGACATGAAGCCCAGATAGGTCTCCACCGACGGCATGAACCACGGCCAGGTGAACGCGGCGAAGTGGCGGGCAAATTCCGGAAGCGCCATCGCCTCGCGGATGATCTTGAGAAAATGGACGCAGTTGCCCTCGCCGCCGAAGTTGAAGCGCAGCGCGCCCTCCGGCGCGAGGGCCCTGTAAACCCGGCCAATCAACGCATGGTGATCGTGTACCCAGTGCAGCGTGGCATTGGAAAACACGACGTCATAGGCCTCGGTTTCGTCCAGGTCGTTAATGTCGCACAGCAAAAAGCTCAGATTGGGCTTCTGGTGGGCCCGTGCGGTCTCAATCATCCGCCGGGATGCGTCAATACCCACCACGGAACCGTTTGGCACGAGCGCCGCGAGTTGAGCTGTCAACATACCATCACCGCAGCCGAGGTCCAGAATGCGTTCATTTCCCTTGAGCGACAGTTCGGCTATCAACCGTCTGCCCCATTCTGTTTGGTGCGCTGAAAACCGCCCGTACTGCCTGGCGTCGAACTCATAGGGCACGAAACTACTCCTTTATCTGCAAACCCGTTAGAGCTAACACCGCCACGCCCCGTTTTTGTCCAGTGACATTCTGGAAGGTCCAAAGAGTCTCAATTGTCCGCTGCCGTACCTTCGGAAGGCAGGGCGACACCGAAGAACTCCTCCAAATGCACGAACACCTCGTGGTCTGCGGCATGGCGTTCAACCCGGACGACATCCTCCAGTTTCATGGTCTGGCGGATGATCTGCTCCAGCCGAGCCTCCTCGTTGACCAGCAGCCATATGCGGCTTAATCGCCCCTCCGGCAGCGGCATGCAAAGGATGCCCTCCACGTTGTAGGCGCGGCGCGCAAAGAGCCCGCACACATGGGACATGACGCCCGGATGGTTGTTTACGGTCAGTTCCAACACGGCCCGGCGGCCGGCCGCGCGGGAAGGGTCAATGGCATCAGGCATTTGCGCAGGCATGGGTTTCGCCTCCTATCATGTCGCGGTTGGCGGCGCCGGGGGGCACCATGGGATAAACGGTTTCGGCGGCGTCGATGGGTGCGTGCACGAGGCAGGGGCCCGGTTCGTGGAAGGCGCGCTCCAGCAGGTCGGCCGGGTCGGCGCAGTCTGCCAGGTCATAGGCGCGCATGCCGAAGCCCTCGGCAATGCGCACGAAATCGACACGGTTGCGGAAACGAGACGCGAAGACCCGCTGGCCGTAAAACAGGTCCTGCTGCTGGCGGACCAGTCCCAGCGTGTTGTTGTTCATGACGATGACTTTCACGTTGGCCCCCTCCTCCACGGCGGTCGCCAGTTCCTGCAGGTTCATCATGATACTGCCGTCACCACTGAACGACACGACCGTCCGGCCCGGCGCGGCGAAGGACGCGCCAATGGCGGCGGGCAGGCCGAAGCCCATGGTACCCAGTCCGCCCGAGGTCAGCCAGCGGCGGGGTCGACGGTGCGGATAGGCCTGTGCCGTCCACATCTGGTGCTGGCCCACGTCCGTGGTGATGATTGCCTCCTCGTCGAGCAGGCTGGCCGCCAAGCGGATTAGCCCGTAAGGCGTGGACGGATCGTCGCTGCCGGGCATGACCATCGGGTGCGTCCGGCGCAACTCTTCGATACGCTCGAGCCACTCCGTACGCGGGAGGGCGTCCACGAGCGGGAACAGCGCCCGGAACACGTCGCAAACATTGCCGATGATGCCGATTTGGGCGATCCGCAGCTTGTCGATCTCGCTGAGGTCGATGTCGATGTGAATAATCTTCGCCTTCGGGCAGAACTGCGCCAAGCGGCCCGTGGCACGATCGTCAAAACGGACACCCGCGGCTATGAGCAGGTCGCACTCTTCCAGCGCCAGATTGGTATGGCGGGCGGCGTGCATGCCCAGCATGCCTAGGGAGCGCGGATGGCTCGACGGGATTGCACCCAGACCCATCAGCGTCATCACGGCGGGAATGCCCGCCTTCTCGGCCAGCCGCGTGGCGACACCGCCCGCGTTTGCCTGAATGGCGCCGCCGCCGAGGTAGAACAGGGGCCGCTGTGCGGCGTTGATCATCGCCGCCGCCCGCTGCAGGTCGGCGTGGTCGAATTCGGGGGCGCGGTCAGGCCGGCCCGGCTCGGGCCATGCGTCGAACTCGACCATCTGGTTCTGCACATCTTTGGGCACATCGACCAGCACCGGACCCGGCCGACCCGACCAGGCGATGCGGAACGCCTCCGGCATCACCTCGAGCAGTTCGGCCGCGGAACGCACCAGGAAGTTGTGCTTGGTGATGGGAATGGTCATGCCGTAGGTGTCCACCTCCTGGAAGGCATCGGTGCCGATCATCCCCAACGGCACCTGGCCCGTAATGCAAACCATGGGCACCGAATCGAGCTTGGCGTCGGCCACGGCCGTGATGATATTGGTCGCGCCGGGGCCCGACGTGGCCAGGCACACCTCGGGCCGCCCGCTGATGCGGGCCATGCCCTGGGCGATGAAGCCCGCGCCCTGCTCGTGCCGCGCCAGAATGTGGCGAATCATCTGGCTGTGCGACAGTGCGTCGTACAGCGGGAGATTCATGCCGCCGGGGATGCCGGCCAGGGCGCGCACGCCCTGCCTTTCCAGCAGGCCGACGATAATCTCCGCTCCGGTCTTTCTGTGCATGTCGTTTACTCCTTTTGGCCGCTCTGCCCCGGCTTCGTTTCGCTGCGCATTCGGCGGGAAAAACACTCGCCCCCGCCGGCTGCACACCGGCGGGGGCGAGAAATGTTGCTGTTTTTCCCGGAAACCCGCTACGGCGTGACCGCCCCGCCTACCAGAAGGCGTACTACCACCACTACACCCACGAGACCGAGTCGGGTGTTGTGATTTGCGGCAGTCATGTTGGCGTCACGCTTCATCGTGTTTCCTGTGGCTCTCTAAAGTGAGCTACTATAGGTTCATTATACTTTCCAGGGCGTTGAAGAATCAATTAAAACCAGAGGATAGATTCGCATGAGTAGGACGCTTGCTCAGTTGACGGTGACGAAGGACTACGACTCGGCATGCCAAGCCGCGGTGGAAACGGTTCTTGAGGTCGTTTGGGAGAAACCGGACAGTGTCATCTGCGTGGCCACCGGTGCCAGTCCGCTGGGACTCTACGCGGAACTGGCGAAGCACTCCGCCGCGCTGGCACAGGCCCAGATTCTCAAACTGGACGAGTGGGGCGGCCTTGCTATGGACGACCCGGCCACCTGCGAGGTCTACATCCGGCAGCAGATTCTAAAACCGTGGG
>CAIJOU010000490.1 GCA_903822375.1 Candidatus Hydrogenedentota bacterium | reverse complement strand
CCCCTTTAAGTAGTGCCCACAAAAAGAATGCACGCGCGGAACAAGAACTGCACAGGCATTAAGTCATTGCTGTTGCGCCTTGAACAGACGATGGTGTGGCCTGATGAAACTTGTTTACCGCCTCGGTGCGGGTGCGCACATGAAGTTTTTCATAAATTTTGCGGATATGTGAATGGACGGTATCGAAGCTGATGCTCATGGCATCGGCGATTTCCTTGTAGAGGAATCCTTTGGCCAGATGATCCAGCACCTGCTGTTCGCGGGGGGTCAACTGTTCCAGTTCCCGCGAAACTGTTCCGGTCTGGCGGAATGAGGCCACCACCTTGCGGGCAATATGGCTGGTCATGGGAGAGCCGCCCTGATGAACATCTTGAAGTGCTGTTAGCAGCTCGGCGGGCGGCGTCTGTTTGAGCAGATATCCGCTGGCGCCAGCAGCGAGCGCCTTAAAAATCAGGTCCGTGTTTTCATACACGGTGAACATCACGATCTGAGTCTTGGGAAGAAGGGGCTTCAGGTCGCGCACACAGTCCACGCCATTCTTACCCGGCAGGTTGATGTCCATCAGGATCACGTCCGGTTTGACGCCCGACAATTCGGTCAGCGCGGACTCGGCGGTCTCGTGCTGACTCGCACACTCGAAGCCTTCGGACAGATCAATGAGCTTCGTCAGGCTGCCGCGCAGGCGGAGATTGTCTTCCACAATGGACACGCGGATTTTCATCTTGGTTTTCATCATATTCCTATGTGTGTTTCGACTCTATAGCCATTTCGGGTGATGGCGGGTCGCCAGATTGACGGTCAGTTCGATGCGCGTCCCCTTGTCGGGCTGGCTGACCACAGCACACCGTCCACCGATGGATGCCAGCCGTTTTTCCAAATTGTCTAAACCGCGCCCGGACGATATCCGTCCGGGGCGTTGCCCCTCGTTGTCTTTGCCGGCCGGCGTCAAACCGCGCCCATTGTCTTCCAACGTCAAGGTGAACTCCTCCGCCCCCAGCGCCAGCCGCAGCCAGACTTCGGTGGCGCCGGCGTGCTTGACGATATTGTTCAACGATTCTTTGAAGGCGAGGAAGAGATTGTGCCGCACCTCGGCCGGCACCGTCCACTCCGACATTTGCGCAGGCAGATCAAGTCGGCAGCGGATGCCGGCCACGGCCAGATATTCCTGCGCGAACTTGCACAGGTAGTTCAACAAGCCTTCCACCGTGTCGTTCTGCGGGTCCACCGCCCACACGATTTCGTCCATGCCCTTGGTCAGTTCGCGGGCCATGTCTGAAATCTGGCCGAGGTGGTTGTTGACCTCCTCCGGCGGAGTGCGGCGCGCCAACTCAGTAAGCAGGCTGATATGCGTGAGCCCCGCGCCCAAGTCGTCATGAATATCTTTAGCAATGCGCGTGCGATCCCGCTCCACAGCGCGTTGGCGTTCCAGCATTTCCAGGCGGCGACGCATTTTGCGAACCACCACCTGCCGCACAAAGAGCACCACCAGGCCTGCGCCGGCAATCCACAACAACACCGCAAACCATATCGTTTCGTAAAAGTGCGGCCGCACCGTCAGCAACAGGTTCGCACCTTCTGCGTTCCATACACCGTCGTTGTTGCAGGCGATGACGCGGAAGGTGTATTGCCCCGGCCGCAGGAAACTATATTGCGCCGTCCGTCGCGTGCCGGCCTCCACCCAATCCTTGTCCAAGCCTTCCAGCTTGTAACGAAAACGCACCCGGTCCGGGGAGACAAAGCTCAACCCGGTGTACCGCAGCTCGACCTGTCGTTTGCCCGGGGGCAATTCCAGCGTCGCCCAGAATGACTGCGCTTTTGCGCGTTCCGACCGCAACTCCCGGCCCAAGGCCTGCGCCCCGCCGTCCACCAGCGCTTCCTCGATG
>CAIJOU010000489.1 GCA_903822375.1 Candidatus Hydrogenedentota bacterium | reverse complement strand
GAAATGTGCGGCACCACCTACGAGCTGAATCCGGAGGGCTTTGTCACCGACACGCGCACGCCCATCGTCATCGACACCAAGCTTAACTGCGTCCGTTTCACCAAGCCGGGCACGGACGAGACCATTGCGACGCTGGTTAACTGGAGCAACCATCCGGAGACGCTGGGCGGCAGCAACCCATACATAACCTCGGACTTCTGCGGTTACTGGCGCGACGGCGTGGAGCAGGGCGTGCCAGAGCCGAACGGAGTTCCCGGGTTGGGCGGTATGTGCCTCTATTTCCAGGGCATGGTGGGCGGACTGGCGACGCCGCTGGACATCACCGTGCCGCACCGGGACGGCGTGCACAAATTCAAGGAGGATTCCTTTGAAAAGGCCGAGGCGCTCGGGCAGAACCTGGCCATCAAGACCGTGAACGCGCTGCGCGGTAAGGAGGTCTGGAAGGACGAACATCCGCGCGTGGCCGTGGCCGCGAAGACGATTTACGCGCCCATATCGGGCCTGTTCCAGTATGCCATCGCCCTCGGTCTGCTGCATCCGGGCGTGTTTTGGCCGTTCAACGCGCGCACCGAGGTGGACGTGGTGCGCGTGGGCGACCTGGAAATCCTCACCGTGCCGGGCGAACTCTATCCGGAGATTGCCGACGGCGGCATCGAGAACCCGCAGGGGGCCGACTTCTATCCGCTGGCCCCGGTGGAAGTGCCGCCGCTGCGCAAGGAGGTCATGAACGGCAAAACGCGCATGGTGTTTGGCCTGGCCAACGACGAGATCGGCTACATCATTCCCAGGAGTCAGTTTGACGCCAAGGCACCCCATGCCTACGAACCCAACGGCCAATACGGTGAAGAGAATTCCGCCGGACCGGCCGTTGCGCCGGTCATTCACCATGAGGCGATGGCGCTGCTGAACCGCATGCACGAGGCGCTTAAGAACGCGAAATAACAGGGGAACCGCCATGAAATGCCCGGAGTGCGAGGACTCTTTTCCGTTTACGTGGGCGCGGTATTTGAGGGCGCCCCTGGGGCGGACCAACTGTCCGTCCTGCAACGTACGGCTTGCCCTCAAACACCGCTGGTTCTACTGGCCGGCCATGGTGTTGGGCGGAGCACTTCTGGGTGCGCCGCTGGCTGTGTTGGGACACCGTCTGACCGGCTCTGTCATCGTGACCATAGTGGCGGCGGGCGTTGGTTGGCTGCTCTCGGGCGTGCCCGCCGACTGGTATCTGGAATCACGTTTCTCGATACCCAGGATGGTGGGTTGCCGGGTAGTCTATCCGCTGAAAGCATCTGACGCGTCTCTGGAAAACGACGGAGATGAACCAAAAGAGGAGCAGGCCTAGCCATGGAGAATCACACAATGAGCCGTCGTGCATTCGTTGGAAGCGCTGTTGCGGGCGTTATGGCCGCGGGCCTCGCTCAGCATGCAGGTGCGGAGGAGACCAAGACACCCGGTGGGCATGCGATTCGGCTGGGCGCCCCGGTGGATGCGCCGGGCGACGATCCCGAGGCGCTGGCGCTGGCCCACCGCAAGCTGGGTTATCGGGCCGCGTATTGTCCCGATGTGAAACTGGGCGACAAGGACCGGATTCGGGCCGTTTCGGAGGCGTTTGCCAAGCACGACGTGGCGATTGCCGAGGTGGGGCGCTGGTGCAATCTGCTCGAGGCGGACGAGGCAAAGCGCAAGCAGAATCTGAAGACAGTAATTGACGGGCTGGCGCTGGCGGAGGAAATCGGCGCGCGCTGCTGCGTCAACATCGCGGGGTCCTACAACAAGGAGACCTGGTTCGGTCCGCATCCGGACAACCTGTCCAAGCAGTTCTTCGACGCGGCCGTGGAGAACGCGCGCACGATTGTCGATGCGGTGAACCCGACCCGCGCGAAATTCAGCTACGAGGTGATGGGCTGGGCGCTGCCGGACAGCCCCGATTCCTATCTCGCGCTGATCAAGGCCATCGACCGCAAGGGCTTTGGCGTGCATCTTGACCCCTGCAACGCAGTCAACTGCCCCGAACGGTTCTACCACAACACCGAACTGCTGAACGAGTGTTTCGACAAACTCGGCCCGTACATCGTGAGCTGCCATACAAAGGATCTGGTGTGGGACATCGAGATGAACGTGCATTTCCGCGAGGTGGCTCCCGGGCAGGGCAAGATGGATTATGCGACCTACCTCAAGCGGCTTGCGGCGCTGCCGAACGACGCGCCGCTCATGATGGAGCACCTTGCCGCGGTCAAGGACTACGACGCCCCGCGCGCGTACCTGCTTGACCTGGGCCCGAAGGTGGGGGTGGGTTTTGAAGGCTGAAGTGTGAAGGCTGAAGGCTGAAGTGTGAAGTGTGAAGTGTGAAGTGTGAAGTTTTGAAGTTTTGAATTTGAGATTTGAGATTTGAGATTTGAGATTTGAGATTTGAGATT
>CAIJOU010000488.1 GCA_903822375.1 Candidatus Hydrogenedentota bacterium | reverse complement strand
GGGCGAATCCTCTGGGTGAGCCCAGGGCGTGGCAAGGCCGGTTTACGGGGCTTTTGGCGGCGATTGCGGCGAAGTCGCGGCCGGATTCAGCGGGCGTTATGAGTTGTCCCGCCGCAAGCGGGATAGCGATGCGCGCGCCGTTTCGCGCCGAGACGATGCGCTCCATGCGCACGCAGGCAAGCGCGTACCCCCCGAATTCGGCCACGTGGTCCAACGCAATCTCCGCCTGCATGCCCGAGACTGTAAATGCCAGGTCGAACTTTGCGCAGGGAGTCTCCTCATACTTGACAGTGGCGCCGTAAACGCGCCCGGTCCCTGCGTTGCGTGCCTCCCACATTACGGACCAGGGCCGCACATTGGCCGGATAGGGGCATGGGTCATTGGGCTTGAACATCACCACTTCGGGCTCTTCATCATCGGGGTCGCCCGCAAGTTCATCCTGCTCCACGCGCCACGCGATAATCCTCGGCCGCTCCGTGTCGAGGGCCAACGAAAGCGGTCCGTTGCCCACGCCGGTTGTGTGCACGGGGGGCGGGGAAGGGGACGGTTCCATCGCTGGGGGAAGCGGGTGAAAAGTCTGGACGCGGGGACCTTCATGGCTCTTCGTCCCTGCGGGCAAAACGGTAAACTGCGCAACTTGATAGCGCCGATCGTTTGCGGCGGTCCCATCCGGTCCACCGGACGGCAATGGAAGGTCGAGTTCGCGCCGCGTTCCGCGGGCCGGCAGGTACAATCCAACCAAAAGGACATAGTTGCCCGGTTGCAGTGTGGCGGGAATGGACACGTGCGAAGTGTAAGAGATGACACGACCGGGGCGCCAACGGTGCGTCTGCACAATCGGGTCATGGTCGGCGCTCCAAAGGGGACCCTGTGGTGCGGCGTCTGGTTCAGCCAGGCGGCATACGTGGACAAAGACCCGCTCGTCAACATCACATGGCGCACTGCCCGCATTTTGCCACCAGTACGTGACCCCGAGGCTTTCCGCGGCGGGAACGCTCCCCGCATCAATTCGCACCTGCAATAATTGCGGTCGAAACCCCGCAGTTTCGGCGGGCGTGCCGCCAGGGACGTTTTCGCCGCCCATTGCGCGGGGCAGGAAGACACACAATGCGGCGGCGGCCACACAGGCCCAGTAAGCCCCCGTCCGCATCACGGTTCTCGCGAGTCGCGTGATCAAGGTCGCCCGTGCCTTCACCGCTCAAGCCATTCATGCCCCGGCCGGGTAGTGCCGTCGGCGAGAACGAAAGGCATGTAGCCCTGCCCGGGGTGAAGGGCGTTGTCGTCGGTGCGTTCGCGGTTCCCGGTGACGAAGCGGCCTTCGCACAATTGCCAGAGCAGCCAGCCGATCCCATGCCGTTCGAGGGATTCAACGTCATCGCGGGCCTGTCGCCCCCGCTCCTGGTCGTCAAACGAGCCGCGGCACGTTTCCGTGCAGATCAGCGGCTTTCCATGTTTGGCGGCAATCTTCAGATGGGCGTCGCACAATTCATCCATGTGCCCAATTCGGTCCGTGTAGGGATGAAACGAAATCACATCGACCAATCCCGCGAACCGTTCGACGTTGTCGCCCCCCATCGTGCCCACCGTAATGGGTTTCTTCGTGGCGGCGCGTGTCCGTTCAATGGCCGCCCCCAGCCAGCGGGTCTCCGCGTCGTTCAGCTCGCCGAATTTGTTCCAGGGCGCCTGGGGCTCATTGCACAGGTCCCAGACCGCCACGCGCGGATCACTGCCAAAACGTTGCATCAGGGCGTCCAAATAGGGCCAGAACTTGCTGACATCTCCGGAGAGAAGGTCACGGTCCCCGACGCCCCCGTGGGGGTAACGCGCGTCATTCCAGCGGTTGAACAGGACGGGCATCACTTGGAGGTCGTGTTTGCCGAGCACGTCAAGCGCCTGGGCTAAGGAATCCAGGAAAGCGTCGCCCACCGCGAGGTAGGCCTGCCAATCGAGCCAGACGCGGAGCATGTTTGCCCCAAAGCGCTTGCACCACGGCACTTCCCGTTCCCATACCTTTCGGTCAAAGCCCGTCCAAATGTATTGGAGTGTTCCGCCGTAGCTGGGCTGGTAGTTGAACCCGCGAATTTTCCCGTAATCGATGCGCCCTTCCTCCGGGGTACTGGCCGCCGCCAGGGTAACGGCACCGAGCGAAACGGCCCCGGAAACAGCCAAGAACTGCCTTCGCGAAACGGTTTCCATGATGTTCCGTCCTTCCTTTCAGGCCTCTGGTGCGCAAAGCTCCGCAATGTCGAAACAGTGCAGCCTCGTCGGGCCAAGCTGCGCATGCGAGGCTATCGTACAGGATGTCAACGTTGCCATGCGAGGTAAAGAGCGTCAAGAAGGGCGTTTAACCGTGACGCCTATTTGGCAATTTCAGAAGACTTTTCTTATGACTGCGGAATTGAGTACGCTGTTCCCGGATTGCCATCCTGTGAAGGCCATGACTGACGCATGCGATGACTGGAGGTGATTAAATGACTGCTCGTCCTGCCCGTTCGGTCTTTACCGCCGCAATTCTTATCTTTGTTGTGACAAGTTTGGCCGCTGTGGCGGAAAAGGAAGCATTGCCGCCACCGCAGATGGCCGCCGCCGCCGTGTCTGCCTCGGTGACCACCCCCAACGACTTTGAGGGCTCCGACAGCGAGCGGATCAACAAGGCCATCACGGCGGCCGCGGCGGCAGGCGGGCGGGTTGTCATCCCCAAGCTCAACGTGGGGGAAGGGGCCGTCAGGGACCTGTGGCTGCTTGACTCGGCCATCCTGGTGCAAAGCGGGACAACGCTGGAACTGGAGAACTGCCACATCAAGCTGTCGGACCGGTGCCGCGACAATTTCATCCGTAGCGGGAACTGCGGTGTTGGCATCACCGACATTGCGCCGATGTCCGATATTCACATCGCGGGCGTGGGAAGCGTGCTGCTGGAAGGCGCGGACCATCCGCGGGCGACCGGCGACGCCGCCAAGACGTTGGGGGAACACAGCTATGGCACGGATGCCGGTGCGGCAGGTGAGAAACAGACGGGAGACTGGCGCAATATCGGCATTCTGCTCGCGTTCGTGGAACGGTTCAGCGTCGAGAATCTGCGCATCAAGGACTCCCATTGCTGGGCAATATCTCTAGAACGTTGCGCTTTCGGGAGGGTGCGCGACATCGACTTTGCCTCGGAGGGCGGCAAAATGATTGACGGCGTCTCCAAAACCATTCTTAATCAGGACGGGGTGGATTTGCGCCAGGGCTGTCATGACATCGCCATCGAGAACATCACGGGCCACACGGGCGACGACCTTGTGGCGCTCACCAATATCCTGCACGAGGACCGTCCGGCCGGCAGCACGATATCCACCATGGTCAGCGCGGGCAACAACCGCGGTGACGGGATGGACGACATCCGCAACGTGACGTTGCGCAACGTTCGCGGCCATTGCGCGGGCGGACATCATATCGTCCGGTTCCTGAACGCGAGCGGGCTGAAGATCCACGATGTGATCTTTGACGGCCTTATTGACACCTCGGGCTCGGGGAGACGCGACCGTGCCGCGCTGAAAATCGGCGACAGTAATCCGAAGTGGGGCGGTGTCACGCCCCTCGGCGACACCTATCGTATCCTCGTCAGCAACATTATGAGCCGGGCCGAGCACACGATTCTGATCGCCGGTTCTCTGTCCGAGTCTGTGATCACAAATGTCATCAAGTACGATGCCCCGGGCGACCCGATCACCTACGAGTCCGGTCCCGAGAACGTTCGCAACGTCGAGGTCGCGAATGTCCGGTCACTGAACGCTCCAAGGGAGTGAAGGGCGCTTACCTTTCATAGAGCCTGAATTCGCGAATCACGGGGCTCTTCGTTGCCTTGACTATGTTGACCCTGACGCATTGGGCCGTTATGGAGTCAAATCTGAACTCAGGGCAGAACAGTTCCATGGATATGTTCTTCCAAAGCTCGGGGTTTCCATGGCGGTATTCGAATACCGTCTTCCATTCGCCGCCCATCCTGGCCTGAATCTGAATGTGCCGTATCCATTCATCCTCCCCCTCGTCGACGATGGCACGGGAGAAGCTGCAGGGTTTGCCGAGGTCGTATTCCAGCCAACCGTCTGAAACGGCTTCATCGGTGGTCCAGTAGGTGGCACTGTCTCCATCTACGGTCAGTTCCGGTCGGTATTCCTTCCCGTTCTCCCGGACGCTGGAGGCGCTCACGCTTGCGCCCGCGGTCAGTATCTTTTCTTCAACAGGTGCGATCTCTTCCGCAGCGCCGTCAAGCTCCAGGGCCACAACGGTATCGGGTGGTTGTAAGTCAGTCTTTCCAATCGTCACCGTGATGCCCTGGTCGTTCTGCTTCATCTCCACCGTGCCGCCGTTTATAAGACGACAGCGAAGCACCTTCCTGCCGAGGGGCGGCACGGTCAATGTGTGATTCTCGTCTGTCTTGAAGACATGCATATATACCGTCTTGCCCTTGCAGGTGCTTCCGTACCAGGAATTGGGTTTGAAAGGACCGCCGCGGGTCCCGTAAACACTGTCACCGTTGCGTTCTAGCCATGCGCCCAGTCGTTTGAACTGTTCCATAAGCCGCGGTTCGAAGGTTCCGTCCGGCATGGCGCCGAAACCAATCAGATAATTCCCATCCCGGCAAACGACATTGACCAGTTCGTTTATCCACGTGTCAAGGGGTCGGTACACGTCGCTGGGATTCCAGAACCAACAATCAGGCTTGCCGGCCGCCTGGCAGTATTCCCAGGGGATATCACGGTTAAAGCGGGGTATGGCAATTTCAGACACGGCATAATCCCCGGCTGATTCCTTTTCACTGGCGAACCATGTGGGATTGTCCAAACCGCGGGCAAAAGGCGTGTCCACCCTGTTGCTTATGAGCACATCGGGCTGAATCCCCCTCAGGTGGGCGTAGAGGTCCGTGCCGTATTTGTGGTTCAACGTGGCGCACCTCTGGTCAAACCACCAGGCCAGGAACGGACCGTAGTTGTCGGAAAGCTCCTTCATTTGGGCTTTGACGTGCGTGAAATACCGGCCAAAATCAGGCTTGTGATTCGGGGCAAGATGGTATCCGGCGGCATCGCCGGGCTTCGTTCTGGCTTTGTAGTCGGGCTCTCCCGTAACGGGGTCCACCTCGGAGGTCCAGTCCGGATGATTCTGGCTGTCGTTGTGCAGCGCGTAATAGGGGCAGAAAGGCATCGCCTGCTTCCTGCAGGCGGCGGCAAGCTCTCCAACCACATCACGCCGCAGGGGCGAGTTCATGATGTTGTAGTCGGTCTCCCTGGTGTTCCACATGCAGCAGGAGTCACCGTGCTTTGTGGTGTAAACCATGTATTTGAATCCGGAGTCTTTCAGCATCCGAATCCATTCATCGGCGTTGAAACGCTCCGCTGTGAACCTCTTGTAGAGATTGTCGAAGCCCTCGGACGGGGAGGGCTGGCCCGATGCCAGAACATAGGGAGTCCAGTGAATGAATGCGCCGACACGAAGTGCCCGCCAACGTTCCAATGCCGTCTGAGAGGTTTTCAGTTCGGGATTGCCGTCTCCGCCAGCGACAGCCAGCGCCGTCCCGGTCAGGCCAAGCAGGACAAGGGTGAGTTTCCACATGTTTCGGTTCCTGTACAAGTGTGAAGAAGTGTTGCATGAATTTGCCCCAAGAAGAAAGGAACGCCGAATTCCGCCGACCCGTCGATGTTCGCGATTGACCTGTGACGCCTGAAATAAGACAATCCAGGTGCCACGGTTGGACGACTGACTCAAGAAAACTGTGCGGGCGACTTAAGAAAAGGATGTGTCGTGCTGATGGACCCATTCCTGAACATATTCTTCTTCGTGTTCCACACCGTCTTTATCTTGTTCGTGCTGTTCGGGTGGATTTGGGAAAAGGCGCGGAAGGTCCACCTCGCGGCGCTGGGGCTGACGGCCTTGTCCTGGTTCGGCCTCGGCATGTTCTACGGGTTTGGATACTGTTTCTGCACGGACTGGCATTGGGCCGTCCGCCAACGGCTCGGCTATCCCGAAATGCCGCGCTCCTACATCAAGTTCCTTATTCTGGCGGCCACAGGCTGGGACTTGAACGACGTGCTGGTGGATGCGTTGACGATAACGGCATTTCTCGGAGTCTTCGCGCTGGCACTCTATTTGGCTCTTGCACGAAAAGAAGAAGCCATC
>CAIJOU010000487.1 GCA_903822375.1 Candidatus Hydrogenedentota bacterium | reverse complement strand
CCATCGTGGCTCATGTCCGGTTCTGGTACTGCCCCAATTCACGGGAAATATCAAAAGCACTTGGTTGGCGTTTCTTAGACTGCCATCCTCAAACGGAGGCTTTTACCACGGCCTGCTAGCGCCCCACTGCCGGCCGGGGGTGAGCCCTGAAAAAGGCCCACATGACCTCCGTGGCGTTGAAGTCCATGCATACCCGCCCGTAGCCCCCATTGGGGTTGTGCAATGTGCCGGGGCGGTTGTGTCCGCCCCCGTAAATGGTGTACAGGACCACTTCCGCGTTGTCGGAACAGCCCCCGTAGACCGTGCGGCTTGCGGTTGTTCCGTCGGTGGGGTCGGTGTCCGGAAGTGCGGTTGTTTCGACCACCCCGGAGCAGCCGTTGTTTGCGGTCCAGAAGGCCACCGTTTCCGGCACCGAGGTATACCAGGGCAGGCCGAATCCGGAGGAACCACCGCCGTTCCAACGGAGGAGGTAGTCTGCCGTGCCGTGGATGATAAGCGTGGGCATGGGCAGCCCCGGCGGCCCCGCCCGTTCAATGGCCCGCGTCATGGAACCGTAGACTGGGGCAATTGCGGCGAATTTTTCGGGGACGGCGCGGGCTATTGCGTGCACGAGCATGCCGCCATTGGACGAGCCGGTAAGATACACCCGCGTCGGGTCGACTTGGTGCGCCGCCACCAACTGGTCGACGAGCGCGCTTATGAACCGGATGTCATCGGCGTCTTTTCTCGTTGTAAAGATATTCCAAAACCCCAGCCGTGCGTCGGGATAGGCCACGACAAAGCCCTCCCTGTCCGCCAGTTTAGCAAAGTCAGTCTGTTCCTCCGTGTTTTCCGGGGTGTTCAGCATGCCGTGCAGGGCAATGACCAGCGGAAGAGGGGACGCCGAATCCCAATTGGGCGGCACATGCACCACGGCGGTGCGGCTTTGGTTGCCGTAGTGTATGGTCTCGCGCGGCATCCGGGCCGGGTTGCAGGCGGTCAACAAGAGAGAACTTCCCGCAACAAGAACGGCAAGCGCCCCCGTGCACGCTGTGCGAGATTTACGCGCCGCCATGGATTGCACCCCTGTGTTGATTTGTCCGGAGCAATTGTTCAATGCACGTCGTATCACGACACATCAAACCGGCAACATTCAGGACGCCGTTCTCGTGCGTTTCCCAAGCGTGCCACCGACGGCAAAGAATAACAATCGAGGCGGCATGTTTCAATATGGGCGTTGAACTCCCGAGGGTACAGGCGGAACTGACGGCAGTGGAGGCCCGTCCCGCCGGTTTTCTCCCGGCGGGCACCGGGTCCTGCCGCCGTTATTCTCAAGGAGATCGGGCGGAATGCGCGGGTTTCGGACGGCGGACGAAGTCGAAGAATATTTCGTACCACTCTTGCGTTACACTAGTAGAGTATGATACAAGTCTGGAAAGATATGCATGCTGAGCATCTGCAACAGAGAGGGTCTGGTGATGAGACGAATCGGTTTTTGGAGTGCGCTGCCGTTGCTTTTGGGCCTGCTTGGCGGATGCGGGCGGGGTTCCGATGCGCCGTCCGTGCCGCGGGAGCGGCCGGTTGTTTCGGCCACGGTGGCCGCAGCCGAAAAAGTGGCCGTGAGCACGCCCTACGATGCGGTGGGCACGGTGCACTCGCGGACCTCCAGCACAATACAGAGCAAGGCCGTGGGCAATATCCTTGCGGTGCGCGTAAACACCGGTGACCAGGTCGAGGCGGGACAGGCTCTGGTGGAGATTGATGACCGCGAGGCGGCGGCGCAGGCGCGCAGCGCGGAAAGCGCGCTTCGCCAGGCGCAGGAATCGCTGGAGGAGGTGAAGAACTCGGTGCAGGCGGCCATGCATGCCAAGACCGCGGCCGACGCCGACAATGCGCTGGCCACCTCCACCTATGAGCGCGTCAAGGGCCTTGCGGACAAACAGGCCGTGAGCCGTCAGGTCTTCGACGAGGCAAGCGCCAAGTGGAAATCGGCGGCGGCACAGGCGGCGCAGGCCTCGGAGATGGTGGCGTCGGTAGAGGCGCGCCGGGGCGAGGCGCAGGCGCGCATCGAGCAGGCGCAGGCGCAGTTGGAAAACGCAAAGGCTTTTCTGAGCCACACCAAGGTTGAGGCTCCGTTTGCGGGGTTGGTGACCAAGAAATGGGTGGAGGTGGGCGACATGGCCTCTCCGGGGGCTCCCCTGCTGGAATTGGAGGACGTGCGGCAGTACCGGCTGGAGGCGGTGGTTGACGAGGTGCTCGTGCAGCGCATCAAACAGGGAGACAAGGTTCCGGTGCTGCTGGATGCCATCGGCACCGGCGCGCTCGACGGTGTGGTGGCGGAACTGGTGCCTTCGGCCGACCCATCAAGCCGCACGTTTCTGGTAAAGATAGACCTCCCCCCCACGCCCGGCATAAAGTCCGGCATGTTCGGCCGGGCCGCATTCAGCGCGGGACAGAAGGACACCCTGGCGGTTCCCGCGGCGGCCGTGTTTCAGCGCGGCCAGCTTGACGGCGTCTACGTTGTTGGCGAGGGCGGCGTGGCGAGCCTGCGCCTGGTCACCACGAGCAAGCGGCGTGGCGACAAGGTCGAGGTGCTGGGCGGCCTGGACCCCGGCGAGCGGATCGTGGTGGACGGAATTGACCGCGTCACTGACGGCTGCGTCGTGCGGTAGGCCACAGGGCAGGAGGACACAGCCATGACACACAAACTCGGAATTGCGGGCAGGGTGGCCCATGCGTTTATCACGAGCAAACTGACCCCGCTGCTGATCGGCGCCTCTTTGCTGCTCGGGGTTGGCGCGGTTGTGCTGCTCCCGCGCGAGGAGGAACCGCAAATCATCGTGCCGATGATCGACGTGTTCGTCCAGATGCCGGGGGCCGGGGCCAAGGAGGTCGAGGAACGCGTCACCAAGCCGCTGGAAAAGCTGCTTTGGGAGGTGCCAGGAGTTGAGTATCTCTATTCCACCTCAAGCCCCGGCGGAACGATGGTGGTGGTGCGCTTTCTGGTCGGCACCAAGGAGGAAGACGCGGTTGTCCGGTTGAACCAGAAGATATACGCGAATTTCGACATCATCCCGCCGGGTTGCAGCCAGCCGCTGGTGAAGCCGCGCTCGATAGACGACGTGCCCGTGCTGGCACTGACCCTTTCCAGCAGCCGATACGACCATTTCATGCTCCGGCGCATTGCGGCACAGTTGCATGACGCCATCAAAGAGGTGCCCAACGTTTCGGAGGTAAAGCTTATCGGCGGCCAGCGCCGCCAGGTGCGCGTGGTGCTGGACAAGGGCCGAATGTCCGCCTACAGCGTTGCCCCTGCCGCTATAGTGCCCATGCTTACCCAGGCCAATACCCAGTCGCTGGCGGGCAGTTTCTCGGCCAACAACGAAGAATTCCTGGTCGAGACGGGCGGTTTTCTCCAGGACGCCGACGCCGTGGGAAACGTGGTTATCGGCGTGCATGACCAGCGTCCCGTGTATCTGCGCGATGTCGCCGACATTGTGGACGGTCCGGAGGAACCGGCAAATTACGTGTTCTTCGGAAAGGGCCCCTCCGCCCAGTTCAGCCATGTTCTTGGCGTGGAGGAAAGCGGCTCCGTGAAGGACGGCTCCCCCGTCGCTCCCGCGGTCACCATTTCGGTGGCCAAGCGCAAGGGCACCAACGCGATCGTCGTGGCGGACCACGTGCTTGAGAAGGTCAAAGAGCTTCAGGGTGTCGTTGTTCCGTCCGATGTGCAGGTGAACATCACACGCAATTACGGCGAGACGGCGGCGGAGAAATCGAACGAGCTGCTGTATCACATGGCGCTGGCCATTCTTTCCGTGTCGCTGCTGATCGCGGTGGTGCTGGGACTGCGCGAGTCGGGCACGGTGGGCCTTGCAATCCCGGTCACGCTCGCCCTCACGCTGGTGGTCTTCTACCTGTACAGCTACACGCTGAACCGGGTCACTCTCTTTGCGTTAATCTTCTCCATAGGCATCCTGGTCGATGACGCCATTGTCGTTGTGGAGAACATTGTGCGGCATTTCCGGCTGCCCGAGAACAAGGGCAAGCCGCTCCTGGAGATTGCGGTGGTTGCCGTCGACGAGGTGGGCAACCCCACACTGCTGGCCACGGCGGCCGTCATCGCGGCCATCCTGCCGATGGCATTTGTGCGCGGCCTGATGGGGCCCTACATGCGTCCCATCCCCGTGGGTGCGTCCGCGGCGATGATGTTCTCCGTCATTATCTCCTTCGTGGTGACGCCCTGGGCCGCCTACCGCTTCCTCAAGAGCAATCCCGATCACCACCCCGTCCAGCACTGGTGGAATCCGCTGCGCCTGCTCAAACGCAAGCCCGCGCCGTCCCCGAAGCCGGTGCCGGAAGACCCGGCCCACCATGCCGGTTCCCACGGCCACGAAGAGGGATGGATGGACCGGCTGTACCGGCATGTCATGAAGCCGCTTGTAACGGTGCCCCTGCTGCGTTACGGCTTTCTTGTGGGCGTGGTGGTGCTGCTGCTGGCGGCCTGCACCCTGGTGCCCCTGTCGAAGGTATTGGTCAAAATGCTTCCGTTCGACAACAAGAGCGAGTTCCAGGTGATCATCGACATGCCCGAAGGCACGCCACTCGAAAAGACGGCCGCGGTGACGCGGGCAATAGGCGACTACGTCGCCACGATCCCCGAGGTCAGCGACTACCAGATGTACAGCGGGGCGGCATCGCCGCACAATTTCAACGGACTGGTGCGCCACTATTTCCTGCGGCACCAGCCGAATGAAGCGGACATCCAGGTGAATCTTGCGTCCAAGGCCCACCGCAAAGCCCAGAGTCATGAGATTGCCAAGCGGGCCCGGCCGCACATTCAGGAGATCGCCCGCAAATTCAACGCGCGGGTCAAGGTGGCCGAAGTGCCGCCCGGCCCGCCGGTGCTGCAAACACTCGTGGCGGAGATTTACGGACCCGATTACGCGGGCCAGATAGCCCTGGCGAAGCAGGTGGAAAAGGTCTTTGACAACACCGACGGTGTGGTCGATGCGGATTCCTTCGTCGAGGACGACCAAATCAAATACCGACTTGCGGTGGACCAGGAAAAGGCGGCGCTGAACGGCGTATCTGTGGAGCAGATAAACGCCACGCTGCGCATTGCGCTGGAAGGCATGGGCGCCGGTCTGGTGCACCAACCGGCCGAGAAGGAGGACCTGCCCATCTTCCTGCGCCTCTCCCGAAGTGAACGTTCCGGAATCGACAGCCTCAAGGAAATCAAGGTCCTCGGCACCCAGGGCAATCTGGTTTCGCTGGGCCAGCTTGTGAAGGTGGAGGAGTCGGTGCAGGACAAGAGCATCTACCACAAGAACCTGATGCCCGTCGTGTACGTGACGGGCGACGCGGGCGGCCGGGGTGAAAGCCCGGTATACGTGATCTTTGGCCTCCAGCGGCAATTGGCGACTATGAAGGCACCCAACGGCGCCGCGATCACGCAGTATTCCACGCAGCAGCCCTTTTCCACCGGAGACTATGCGGTGAAATGGGACGGAGAGTGGTACGTCACCTATGAAGTGTTTCGCGATATGGGCATCGCCTTTGCGGCGGTGCTGGTGCTCATATTCATTCTTGTTGTCGGCTGGTTCCAGTCGATGAAGACACCCTTTGTGATCATGGCGGCCATCCCATTCTCGTTGGTGGGCATCCTACCCGCCCACTGGCTCATGGGCGCATTCTTCACAGCGACGTCCATGATTGGGTTTATCGCCGGCGCGGGCATTGTGGTGCGCAACTCCATCATCCTGGTGGACTTCATCGAACTGCGGCTGGCCGAGGGCATGCCGCTGGCCGAGGCGGTGGTGGATGCGGGCGCGGTGCGTTTCCGGCCCATGCTGCTGACCGCGGCGGCAGTGATTGTGG
>CAIJOU010000486.1 GCA_903822375.1 Candidatus Hydrogenedentota bacterium | reverse complement strand
TGCCTCGATCGATGTCGTCCCAAACGCCAAGGCTCCCGCCGCTGAAGCGGCCGCCGTCTTGGCCAATCCGGTGCCCGCCTCGGAGGAAAGCGTCGCGCGCGGCAAGGTCTACTACCAGTATTACTGTGTCTTCTGCCACGGCGACACCGGTGATGGAAGCGGCCCTGTGGGACAGAGTTACGTGCCCAAGCCGTCCGACCTGTGCGCGCCGAAGATCACCGGCTACACGGACGGGCAGATGCTTCGCGCCATGCTGGTCGGCGTCGGCCACGAGCCGGTCCTCGAAAAGGTGGTGCCTGACGAGCATCGCTGGCCGCTGGTCAACTACGTGCGGACACTGGAGGCCCCCGCGAAAACAGCCGCTGCGGGCGCCCCTAAGTAGAAGAGGCTTCCAGCCTCTTTGTCCCGGTTGCGGCATCCCCCGAAACAGGGCGGGGTGTCGCGTCTTCCATGAACCGGAAATCCCTTGTCCAAAGGGATAGGGCAATCCCCGCCTCTTTGTTCCGAAACGTTCCCAAGAGAAATAGCGGGTGCCGTCGGGATGTTAGCCCCACAGGAAGAAAGGAGGAGCATTTGAGGCAGCGTGGTGTGTCCGATGAAAGGAAGCGGATATGGCCGGGATTGAACACAAGTCGTTCGAGGCCCCGGATGGAGGGCTGACATTCGAGAAGGGGAAGGTGGAGTTGCTCAAGTTCTGCCGGGGGGTGGTAAACCGCTTTACGCTGGAACCCGGATGGCGCTGGTCACAGCATGTCCGGCCTTTTGCGGGGACCGCGCTGTGCGAGTCGCCGCGCTTCCAATACCATGTTTCGGGCCGCATTTGCGTGCGCACCCGCGACGGCATCCAGGCGGAGTTCGTCGCCGGAGAAATCAGCACCCTTTGCGCGGGGCACGATGCCTGGGTGGAAGACAGCGAACCCGCGGTGATAATAGACTGGTCCGGAACCATTGACTACGCAACGAAACGAACGATGAGTGACCGCCCGGAGTGCCACTCCTCCGCGCATGAAGTGATGCCGTACAATATCGGCGGAAAAGATTCGGACTCGGTGCACATTGCGCAAAAGTCATTTGCGTCGCCCGACGCGGTTCGGCCGTTCGAGAACGGACGGTGTGAGCTGCTCGAGTTCAGCCACGGTGTTGTGGGGCGGCTGGTGCTGGAGCCCGGATGGCGCTGGTCGCAGGACGTCCGCAGCATCGTGGGCACCGAACTGTGCGAGGCGCCGCATTTCTTCTACCATGTCGCGGGCCGCTTTCATGTGCTCATGCGCGACGGCACCTAGGTGGAAATCGGCCCCGGAGAAGTCTCGGCGCTCGCCGCGGGACATGACGCATGGGTGGCCGGAGAGGAGCCCGTCATGCTCATCGACTGGGCCGGCGCCGTGAACTACGCAAAGAGGCAGGAGTAGCATGCGGCAAGGCGCGGCAGCGTTATCCGCCGAATTGGATGCGGTTTATGAGGCCATTCAATGGCATGTGTCAGGAGAATTGCATTGTCGTTTACCCGTCATTATTTCCCCAGTGTCACCGTATGCGAACTCGAATGTCACGTCGTGCTGATGGTATATTTCGCGTCATGAAACCATTGACTGTTGGATATCCCCTCAAGCAGCTCTTCCCGTGCCTATTGCTGGCCGCCGCGCTCCTGCCCGCGTTGCCCGCCCATGCGTGGGGGCCCATGACGCATGCCTACATCGCGTCGCAGATCTTTCCGGACGCGCCGCCCGTCCTGTTGTTTGGCGCGATGGTCGCCGACATGAACGGGTTCAGCGGCCTGGGTGAGAAAGGCGACTCGTCCCTCAAGCACCTCACCCACCGCGAAGCAAAGCTGCTGGCCCCGTCGCCGTTCAAGCTGGGACTGCTTACCCATGACGGCGACTGGGGCGCCGACAGCTATGCCCACGCCTATTTTCACATGCCCGCGGAAAAGCTGTATCCGCTCCGCATATACGAGCAGCTCAGCAACGAGACCGGCATCACGATGAACAACGCCGAGGATGTCATCGAGACGGTCGTTGACTATGTCATATGCCGCGACTTGGGACGGCCGTTCGTTAAGAAGATTCTGGATGCCGTGAACGCCGCCGGCCCGGCGGAAGAACAGGCCCTCGTGGATGCGTATGCGGGTCCGTTCATGGAGCGGGTGCCAGAATTGACCCGCGAGCAGGCCGAAAAGAGCATCCGCAAAGCGTTTCAATGCGAAAAGGCGGCCCTGAGATTCACGGCCGCTTTCATGCTCCTTTCGGACAAGCTTCAACGCACGCTCTGGCCGTACATGATTTCGCTGGGCGTGGATATAAGCTTTGCCACCGGCGAAAAGTGCACCCAGCGCGGAATTGAGCTGTGCGCCGACTGGCAGCCCAACCTCGCGCAGATCGCCCGCGAAATGGCCGCGAAGATGCGCGAACTGAAGTTCCTCCCCTGAGCCTGCGCTTTTGCACGGCACCCTCGCCGATATTATTCACACCCGTACCATGGAGGTGTCACGAAGGCGCGCAAAGAAACATCGGCCGCCACTTTCCTCGCTGAATCCGGGTCGGCACCGAAACCGTGAGCAACCCGCAAAAGAGAGGGCGCCGCGTGAGAAAACAGGGTTATTCAACGGGTCCGGCGTCCTCAGGTTTCCCGAGGGTGGCCAATGGAATGGCGCACAGGATCAACACCACGCCGGCGGCGGAAAGATGCCATCCCCACCCCAATGATCTGAGCAGGTTGAGACAAGCATGCGCGCTGTTCACCGGCACCAGGAGCCCGGGCAAGATCCCGGGCAGCAATGCCAGACAGAGCAGCAACCCAAGAAGGGCAACGCCACCGCCAATCCGGGCAAATAGGCGTGATGCCGTCAGACTGGCAATGAAAGCAAACGCGGCGCCAAGCATTAAGAATAGATAGATGGTCCTTACCCGGCCATCCTCCACATTGAGCATTTCGCCGTTGGATAATTCCGTACAGCGAACACAGTCCGTCGGCAGCACGTCAAAACAAACTCTGTCTGCCACGACAGACACCTCGGCATGGAACAAACCGAACGCACTCTTCCAAAATGCCAACCCGACCGAAAGCAGAATAGCCAGGCTGCCAATCCCCGCAATCAATCTCCACGCGCGCCCGGATGTCCCTGATGAAACTGCCGCCTGGGGCGTCATCCAGAATTCATTGGCCAGAAGCGCCACCGCAACCATCAGCAGGGTTCCCGGCAGGTACCAGAGCCGCCCAACGGTCGTAAAACAAATTGCCGCGGGCAACAGTGCGCCCAGAAATATCGCCAGCTTCCCATCATTGGTGTGCATTTTGCGCCTGCGCGCCACAACAAATGCTGCGAGTGCCATGCCACTTAAGAACAGGGTTACGAATCCCAGCACGGCCGAGCTTTCCTTGTCTCCAATCCAAGGTCTGATGTGTGCTCCAATACAAAGCTCAACCAAGCCTGCCAGGATCCCAAGTGTGCTTCCCAGTATTCCACATTGAATGGAGAGGTTTTTCACTTATCCTGGTTCCTAATCGAACAGTCTCTTTTCCGCACCAGTCCCACAGCGATTTGAAAGTGGGCTGACTCGCAGCCGCAATTCTTCACGTCAGAAACACCGCGCGGAACGGCCGCAACGGACGAGAGGATCGCCATGAACCCGGCCCGGTCAAAGTTTAGCACATTGCAGGAGATATGCACCTGCATTCCCAGCCGCCTGGCGGCGAGGCTGGCGCGCAAATAGGGTGTGGACGGGCACGCGCACGCCGGGGGCGTCCCTGAAGAAATAGGGGATTCGGGGGGGATGTTAGTCCTATGTCGGTCAAGGAAGTTCCAAAGACTGATTCGCGTTGCGGGTCGGTGGAAAGGAGACAGACATGGCGGGCTTTGAACAGCGGAGTTTCGCTTCACCCGATGAAGTGAGGGTGTTCGAGAAGGGAAAGTTGGAACTGCTCAAGATGGGCCGGGGCGTTGTGGGACGCCTGACGCTGGAACCGGGTTGGCGCTGGTCGGATCATGTACGGCACATTGCGGGCACGGAACTGTGCGAGGCGCCGCATTTTCAATATCATTTGTCGGGCCGCCTCCGCGTGCTGATGCGCGACGGCACCCAGGTGGAAGCCGGGCCGGGGGATGTTACCGCCCTCGCCGCGGGCCATGACGCGTGGGTGGTCGGCAATGAGCCGGTAGTCATCATCGACTGGGCCGGGGCCGTGGACTACGCAAAGAAATAGGCCGCCGTCACTTGTTGGACAACGCGTCTATTTTCGCCGCGAGAATGAAGTCATTCTCGGAGAGCCCGTGAATCTTGTGGGTGGACAGGGCGACAAGCACCCTGCCCCACCCGAGACCGATATCCGGATGATGGTTCTCGGTCTCGGCGGTGTTGCCCACCAAATTGGTGAAGGCAAGCGCTTCGCGGAAGTCCTTGAAATGAAACTCCTTCTCAATGCGCTCTTCGCCCATCAAGGACCAGCCATCCGAGAGCCCCGCCATCAGGCAGGCCAGTTCTTTTCCTTTGAGTGGGGGGGTGTCGCCCCTGCAGGGGGCGCAACTTCTCTGAGCCAACGCGGATTTCATGTCGGTACTCCTTGTATCCCTGTTCACAATGACATCGGCCGGAGGCTGGGTATTCCGCAACGGAGACGTGGAATCATGCGGTGTTTCCTGCGCGGGCACGTGCAGGAGCCCCTGGAAGGAAGGGGTTGGCGGTCTCTTCAAGACCGCGCACAGGCCGGAGACGCTGCCTAGATGTAGTACATCGGCGCCTCGGCCAGTTCCTTCATCTGCTGACGGCGGGCCAGATCGGCGAGGGTGAGGGAGTCGAAGGTGGTGAACAGGGCATGGTTGACCTCGTCAAACACATCCTTCAGGGCGCAGGTGACGGGGTCAACGCAGCAGTTGGGCACATCGCAGCAGTCGGCGATGCTGAGAGAGCCTTCCAGGGCAACCACGATCTGCGCCAGCGTTATCGCGTCGGGCTTTCGTGCGAGCATGTAGCCGCCATGGGCGCCCCTGATGGCAGAAACCAGACCCGCCTTGCGCAGCGCGAGCATGAGCTGTTCCAGATAGGTTTCCGGCAGATTCTGGTGCTCGGCAATCTCCCGGGCCATAACCACGCCTTCTCTCTGGTTGAGCGCCAGATGCAGCATTGCCCGCAGACTGTACCGTGATTTTGTCGAGAGTTTCATGCGCTGACCCCTGAACTTTTGGAAAGACTCTGCTTTGTGCTTCTTGCGGCGGGAGGGGTTCCGCCGCCCGCGGCAAGACTTGGTTCCATCTCTTCTTGGAGTATAGCACTTCAGGCGCCCGTGTTTGAACCGCGCCTTTGGGCGGTCGGGAGCGTTCAGTCCGGCCGTGCCGGCGCGGTTGGTGTCGAAGGAGAAGGGGCGCCCGCCCCGGCATCAGGGAAAACCCCGGTTGAACGAACGGTAGGTACATGGCACAATGTGTGGTTTCACCTAATGACCATGGGAAACTGGACAATGAACATGTCTGCATCACGGCGCCGCGGATTATTTTGCGCGTCCCTTGCCCTGTTTATGCTTCTGGCAGTGTCCGCCAGGGCACTGGAAGATTCCGATTGCCTGTTTTGCCATGGCGACAAAGAGTTCTCGAAGACAAACGCCGATGGAACCGTGGTTTCGCTGTTCGTGAGCGAGGACGGCTACAAGGGTTCAGTCCATGCCGACGGCGGCTGCACCTCCTGCCACGACGACGTCACGGAAACGCCGCACCCCGCCGGGTTGAAAAAAGTGGCCTGCAACGGCTGCCATGAGGACGAGGCCAAGCTCTACGGCGAAAGCCTGCACGGGCAGGCCGTTACAAAGGGCGACCCGCTGGCGCCGGCCTGTTCCGACTGCCACACCAAGCACGAAATCAAACGCGCGTCGGACCCGAACTCCCGAACCAATCCCATTCACATCCCGGAAACCTGCGGCGGCTGCCACGGCGAGGACGCGCCCGTCGCCAAGCAGCGCAACATTCCCGAGCACAACATTCTGGCCAAGTACTCCGAGAGTATCCACGGCGAGGGCCTGCTGAAAAAGGGCCTCACCGTGACGGCGGTGTGCAGCAGCTGCCACACGCCTCACCACGTGCTTCCGCACACCGACCCGCAGTCCAGCATCAGCCGTGAAAATGTCGTGGCCACCTGCAAGAAGTGCCACGCGAACATCGAGCAGGTGCACCGCAAGATTATCAACGGCGAACTGTGGGAGAAGTCTCCGGACCAAATTCCGATCTGCATCGACTGCCACCAGCCGCACGAGGCGCGCAAGGTTTTCTACGATGAGGGCGTGAGCGACAAGGACTGCATGCGCTGCCACACGACCGAGGTGAAGGGCGCCTCGCGGACCATCCCCGCGGTGAACCTCGATGAAATCACCCACTCCACCCACAAGGAAAAGCGCTGCGCGCAATGCCACACCGGGGCCACGCCGGCCCACGACCGCCCCTGCGACACCGTTCCGGAAAAGGTCGACTGCTCCATCTGCCACGCCGACCAGGTCGAACAGCACAAGAAGAGCGTTCACGGAAAACACCTGGCCGCGGGCGACACGGATGCCCCGGCCTGCCTGGACTGCCACAAGGGCCACGGCACCCAGTCCAAGAACGACCCGGCATCGCCCACCTTCGCCAAGAACGTTCCGAACCTGTGCGGGAACTGCCACCGCGAGGGCGAGAGGGCGGCACGGCACGGCCACAGCACGCAGCACGACATCACCAAGAACTACGCCAACAGCATCCACGGCAAGGGCCTGCTGGAAAGCGGGCTGATGGTCACGGCCACCTGCACCAGCTGCCACACGACCCACCAGCCGCTGCCCGCCAGCGACCCCGCGTCGAGCGTCAATCCGGCGAACATCGCCAAGACCTGCGGCCAGTGCCACCAGGGCATCCAGGCGACCTTCCTCAAGAGCATTCACTCGCCCGAGGTGACCAAAACGGACAAGCCGCTGCCGGTGTGCAGCAGCTGCCATTCGGCGCACACCATCCAGCGCACGGACGAGGAGGCGTTCAAGCAGGGCATCCTGCAGACCTGCGGCAAGTGCCACGAGGATGTGGCTGAAACCTATTTCGAGACCTACCACGGCAAGGTTTCCAAGCTCGGCACCGCGGGCGCGGCCAAGTGCTACGACTGCCACGGAAGCCACGACATCCTGGCCGTGACCGATCCCAACTCGCACGTCAGCCGCGACAACATTGTGGAAACCTGCGCCAAGTGCCACGCGGGGAGCCATCGCCGCTTTGCGGGCTATCTCACCCACGCCACGCACCACGACCCGGTGAAATACCCGTGGCTGTTCCTGACCTTTTGGGCCATGACAGGGCTGCTGGTGGGCACCTTCGCGTTCTTCGGGCTGCACACGCTGGCGTGGCTGGTGCGCGCGGTCTGGTTGTATATGCAC
>CAIJOU010000485.1 GCA_903822375.1 Candidatus Hydrogenedentota bacterium | reverse complement strand
ATCGAGGGCATCAACAACAAGATAAAGGTCATCAAGCGAATGGCCTATGGATTCCGTGATGACGAGTATTTCTTCTTAAGAATCCGGGAGGCGTTTCCCGGAATTCGCGGATGAACCATTTTAACCTTCGGACGGGCCGCGAATTCACGGATAATCCACCCGGTAAATCAGGGCCATGGCGGTACAAGCAGAGCCCTGCCGGGCGTTTGGCGGAATGAAGCGCTTTGTCGCGAGGAGCACTGAAACCGGGGGGCGCGTACTGCATGCACATCACGTTGTACGGTCATCCGGGGATTTATTAGACTTGCTGAAACATGGAACACCCGAGTTCAGACAACAAAATCGTAGAACCGCCGGTCGGGGAGGCCGCCGCCGCAGAAGCACGTCCGCAAAAGGGAATTGCGGCAGGTGCTTGTGCCGTCCTTGTTCTCGCGTGCATTGCCATCTATGGCCAGACCCTCTCCCACGAGTTCATCAACCTGGATGACGACCTTTACGTCACGGACAATCCCCATGTGCAGTCGGGGCTGGGTTGGGCCAATGCGGGCTGGGCGTTCACCACCGAGCGCGCCATGTACATGCACCCGCTCACGTGGGTGAGCCACATGCTTGACTGCAGCCTCTACGGCCTGCATCCGTGGGGACACCATCTTACCAATCTCCTCTTTCATGCAGCCGCCTCCGTGCTGTTGTTTCTCGCGTTGAGACTCCTTACCGGGAGACTCTGGCCGAGCGCTGCGGTCGCGGCGTTGTTCGCGGTGCATCCGCTCCACGTGGAATCGGTGGCATGGGTTTCCGAACGCAAGGATGTGCTCAGCGCGTTCTTCTGGATGCTGGCATTGGGGGCTTATGGCCTGTACGTCCGCCGCGGTGGTGCAGTGCGGTATGCCGCCGTTGTGGTGGCATTCGTTCTGGGGCTGATGTCAAAACCGATGGTGGTGACGCTGCCCTTCGTGCTGTTGCTGTTGGACTACTGGCCCGTGAATCGGGTGGACCGCGCCGCCCCTTTAAGCGTCATGGCCAGAAGGACGGCCTGGTTGGCTCTGGAGAAGACCCCCCTGTTTCTGATAACAGTGCTCTCCTGTGTGAGCACGCTTGTGATGCAGGTGCGCGGCAACAATCTGTCCTTTGGGGAGAACGTTCCCTTCGCGGCGCGCGGCGCCAATGCGGTGGTTGTCTACGTGCTCTATTTGGTGAAGACGGTGTGGCCTTCCGGGCTGGCGCTGTTCTATCCGCATCCATTGGCACGGCCGCTGTGGCAGGTTGCCGGGGCAACTGTGGCATTGGCTGCAATCACCCTGTTCTGCCTCCGCCACGCCCGTCGGAGGCCGTATCTGATTGTTGGCTGGTTGTGGTATCTGGGAACCCTGGTGCCCGTCATCGAGTTGGTGCAGGCCGGCAAGTTTTCCCACGCCGACCGTTACACTTACATCCCGTTGATCGGCGTGTTCATCATGGCGGCGTGGGGCGTGGCCGATTTGGCCGCGGTGTGGCATGTGCCCAGGCGCGTGGTGTCCGTCGCTTCGGGCATCACACTCGTTCTATTGACCGTATGCGCGGGCGTTCAGACCGGCCACTGGCGGAACAACGATACCCTGTTCAACCATGCGATTGCCGTTGGGCAGGGAAGCAGCCACGCTTTCAATATCCTCGGCGCACTCGAAATGGGCCGTGGACACCATGAGAAGGCACGTGCCTATCTGACGAGGGCGGTTGATCTGGACCCGGAAAATGCCAATGCCCTCAACAACCTGGGCAAACTCGCCATGGACGAGAAGCGCTATGAGGATGCCGAAGTCTTTCTGAAGCGGGCGCTGGATGTGGACCCGAAATGTTTCAATGCCCTCTTCAACATGGGCGTGCTCGCCCTGGGCCGGGGACGCCATGATGAGGCCAGGTCTTATCTGGAAAAGGCCCTCAGCCTGAATCCGGACTATGTTGACGCCCTTTACAATCTGGGAATGGTGGCTTTGGGCCAAACGCATTATGATGAGGCCAGGACTTGTTTTGAAAAGGCTTTGGGTCTGAACCCGAAACATGTCAACGCGCTGAACAACCTTGGCGTGTGTCTCATCTATCAGGGACAGTACGAGCAAGCCCAACACTGCCTCCGAAAAGTGCTCGAGATAGACCCGCAGCATGTCTCTGCCTTGGAGAACCTGGGCGGTGTGCTGGCCCAATTGGGGCACAGGGAAGAGGCGGACGGCTATATTAAGCGGGCCGCGGAATTGAAACAATTGCGCGCGGTCGGAAACAAATAAAGGGGCCGGCCCCCGACTGGCGGGCATGGTGTCGCATGTGCGCGGCGGTTGCGCGGCAATCCAGGGATTAATTAAAGTTGCGGGCATGTCCCACATGACATCAGGCAATGAAACAGCGGAGCCGCCCGTCCAGGAGGTTGCCGCCAAGAAGCCGCACCCGCAGAAGTGCGTTGTGGCGGGTGTTTGCGCCGCCCTTGTGCTCGCGTGCGTGGCCATTTACGGCCAGACGCTGTCGCATGAGTTTGTGAACTATGACGACACGCTGTACGTCACCAAGAATGTGCAGGTGCAGGCGGGCCTGAATCTGAATTCCATCGTCTGGGCCTTTGTCACCGAGGAGGCGCACTATTTCCACCCGTTGACGTGGATGTCGCATATGCTGGATTGCAGCCTGTACGGCATGCATCCCTGGGGGCACCACCTCACCAATCTCCTTTTTCATGCCGCCGCCTCGGTGCTGCTGTTTCTTGCACTGCGACTCTTGACGGGGGCACTCTGGCCGAGCGCGGCCGTCGCGGCACTGTTTGCGGTGCACCCGCTTCATGTTGAATCGGTGGCGTGGGTTGCCGAGCGCAAGGATGTGCTCAGTGCGTTCTTCTGGATGCTGGCACTGGGCGCTTACGGCCAGTACGCCCGCCGCGGTGGCGCGGGACGCTATGCCGCCGTCGCGGCGGCGTTTGTTCTGGGTCTCATGTCAAAACCAATGATGGTGACGCTGCCTTTTGTGCTGCTGCTGCTGGACTACTGGCCCCTTGAACGGGTGGACCGCACCGCCGCTTTCGGTGTCATGGCCCGAAGCGTGTCCCGGCTGGCCCTTGAGAAGGCGCCCCTGTTCCTGATAACGGCACTGTCCTGCGTGAGCACGTTCATGATGCAGGCGCACGTCGTCAATATGGCTTTTGGCAGAAAGATCCCCCTCGTGGCGCGCTGCGCCAATGCCGTGGTGGTTTATGCGCTCTATTTGGCAAAGACCGCATGGCCCTCGGGCTTGGCGGTGCATTACCCGCATCCAATTGCGCGTCCGGCATGGATGGTGGCCGGAGCGGCTTTGTTTCTGGCCGTAATCACCCTGTTCTGTCTGCGTCATGCCCGTCGGCACCCGTATTTGATAGTGGGATGGTTCTGGTATTTGGGAACTCTGGTGCCCGTCATTGAACTGGTGCAAGCCGGTGATTTTTCCCACGCCGACCGCTACACGTACATCCCCCTAATCGGCGTGTTCATTATGGTCGCTTGGGGCGTGGCCGATTTGTCGGCAAAGTGGCATGTGCCCGAACGCGCTGTGGCGGCAGTTTCCGTTGTCTTGCTCGTCATGCTGGGTGTTTGCGCGGGCGTCCAGACCGGTTATTGGAGGGACAGCAGGACACTTTTTAACCACGCCATTACTGTTGGACAGGGCAGCAGCCTCGCGTACAACAACCTGGGTGCCCTCGCCATGGACCAGAAGCGGTATGATGAGGCCCAGGCATGCCTGGCAAAAGCGCTGGAACTGGATGCGGGGTCCATTGACGCCCTATACAACCTGGGTTTGATCGCCATGGACCAGGGGCGCTATGAAGAGGCCAAGGCTTTCCTGACGCGGGCGTTGGACCTGAATGCCGGAAATGTCAAAGCGCTAAACAATCTGGGCGTATGCCTCATTTATCAGGGACGGTTTGAGGAGGCCCAGCACTATCTCCAAAAGGCCCTCGAGATAGACCCGCATCACATCTCCGCCATGGAGAACCTGGGCGGCGTACTGGCCCAATTGGGCCGAAAAGCGGAGGCGGACGACTATATCAAGCGGGCTGCGGAGTTGAAACGGTCCCCTGCGGGCCGCAGGAACTGAACGGCCTCGCGTCCATTATGTCTTCCATCTTGTTTCCGCTGCCGCCGTATTCCCCGCACGCAAGCGCTCTTTTCTTCAGAAGGAAAGCGTTGCGGCGGTGAACCTTCTCTGATCGGCGGGCTTTTGTCCCAGCCATGCGGCGTTTGCGCGGCTATATGAGAATTCATTAGAGTTGCCGGGCATGGCCCACATGAAATCGAGCAAGAAAAGAGCAAGAACGCCGGTCAACGAGGTCACTGCCATAAAGGCGCGTCCGCAGGAGCGCATTGTGGCGGGTGTCTGCGCAGCCCTTGTTCTCGCGTGCATCGCCATCTATGGCAGGACGCTTCTGCACGGGTTTGTTTACTTTGACGACGGCGTTTCTGTTACGGACAATCCATACGTGCAGCTCGGCCTGAATCTGAAATCGATCGGTTGGGCCTTTGTCACGGAGAAAGCCCTCTATTTTCAGCCGTTGGCGTGGATGTCCCATATGCTCGATTGCAGCCTGTACGGCATGCACCCCTGGGGGCACCACGCCACCAGCCTTATTCTTCACGCCGCAGCTTCGGTGCTGTTGTTCCTGGCGTTGAGACTCCTGACTGGAACGCTCTGGCAAAGCGCGGCGGTGGCGGCCCTGTTCGCGGTGCATCCGCTCAATGTGGAATCGGTGGCGTGGGTTGCCGAACGCAAGGGTGTTCTCAGCGCATTCTTTTGGATGCTGGCGCTGGGTGCTTACGGGCGGTATGCCCGCCGTGGCGGCGCAGGGCGGTACGCGGTTGTAGCGGCGGCATTTGTTCTGGGCCTCATGTCAAAACCGATGACAGTGACACTGCCTTTCACGCTGTTGCTGCTGGACTACTGGCCTCTTGGCAGGGTGAACCGCGCCGCTTCCCCCGGCGTCATGGCGCGAAAGGCGGTCTGGTTGGCCGTGGAGAAGGTTCCCCTGTTTCTGATTACGGTGCTTTCCTGCCTCAGCACCTTTGTGATGCAGGCGCACGGCAACAACATTGATTTTGGCGAGAGCGTCCCCTTTGCGGGGCGATGCGCCAACGCCGTGGTCGTCTATGTGCTCTATCTGGCCCAGACCGTGTGGCCCTCGGGTTTGGCGGTGTTTTACCCCTATCCCTCCACATGCCCAATCTGGCAGGTGGTCGGAGCCGCCTTGATACTAGCTGCCATCTCACTTTTCTGTGTGCGCCGGGCCCGCAGGCACCCGTATCTGATCGTCGGATGGCTCTGGTACTTGGGAACCCTGGTGCCGGTCATTGGCCTAGTGCGGGTTGGCGATTTTTCCCATGCGGACCGCTACACCTACATCCCTCTTGTCGGCATTTTCATCATGGTGGTCTGGGGCACCGCCGACCTGGCCGCGGCATGGCGTGTTCCCAGGCGCGTTCTGGCCGGTGCATCAAGCCTCATGCTTGTCATATTGGCCGTTTGCGCGGCCGTTCAGGCCGGACACTGGCGTGACACTGGGACGCTCTTTCGCCATGCGATTGACGTCGGGCAAAGGAGTTGCGTTGCTTTCAACAACCTGGGCAAATTCGCCATGGACCGGGGACTTTACGATGAGGCCAAGGACTGTCTGGTGAAGGCGTTGGATTTGAATCCGGGATATGCCGGTGCACTTACGAACTTGGGCGTGCTCGCCATGGACCAGGGGCATTATGAAGAGGCCAGGACTTGCCTGACCAAGGTTTTGGACCTGGACCCGGCGGATGTCCAGGTTCTGAACAACCTGGGGGTGCTCGCCATACACCAGAGGCGCTATGACGAGGCGGAGGTCTATCTAAGGAAAGTGCTGGACTTGAACCCCGAACATGTCAACGCTCTCTGCAATCTTGGCGGTATCGCCATGGACCGGGAGCGTTATGATGAGGCTTTAGGGTATCTGGAGGAGGCGTTAAGGCTGGCCCCCTCGAATATTGGCGTGCTTAACAATATGGGAAAGGTCGCTGTGGTCCAAAGGCGCTATAAGGAGGCCAAGACTTATTTGACGAAGTCGTTGGACTTGGATCCGGGGAACATCAACGCGTTAATCACCCTCGGCGGGTGTCATATGGCGCAGGGGCAGCTTGAAGAAGCTCTGGGCTATTTCCGGGCAGCCCTCGGAATAGACCCGAAGTGCGTTCCCGCCATGAGAATCATGGCTGCGGCGCTAACCCAATTGGGCCGCAAGGAAGAGGCTGAGGGCTATACTAAGCGGGTTGCGGAATTGAGCCAGTTTCAGGTGGACCACAAGTGAATGACTTCCGCCTCGGTCTTCGT
>CAIJOU010000484.1 GCA_903822375.1 Candidatus Hydrogenedentota bacterium | reverse complement strand
TGCGTTGGACGCAAACCCAGTTTCATTCCGTGCCAGGCACACCGGGCATGTCGGCCGCTGGAAGCGCGGGGCGGGTTTCGGTATGCTTTCGGCACGGCACAACGGGAAAGGGCATTTCCCGCATGGAAAGGAATCCACATGAATCGTACTGCGATAACTCTGGGTGTTTGTGTGATGGTCGCGCTGGCTGGGGGAATTTGCGCCGCGGAGGATAAGGCCGCGCCCGTCGCCAACTGGCATGAGAACGCCTTCTTCGGACTGCACTATGACCTCCACCCCGGCGCCAAGGACACGGAACTGGGACGTGAAACGACCTATGAGCACATCCGCGCCATGCTGGAAATCGTAAAGCCCGACTATGTGCAGTATGACTGCAAGGGTCATCCGGGGTACTGCGGCTACCCGAGCAAGGTCGGTTCCCCCTCGCCGGGGGTCGTGAACGACGCGCTGAAGGTCTGGCGCAAGGTGACCAAGGACATGGGCATACCCCTGTCCATTCACTACTCCGGCGTGTGGGACACCCGCGCCATCGAGCTGCATCCTGAATGGGCCCGCATCGGCGCCAACGGCAAGCCGGACCCCAACAACACGAGCCGCATGAGCAAGTACGACGAGGAACTGCTCATCCCGCAGTTGATCGAGGTGGTCAAGGAATACGACATCGACGGCATGTGGATTGACGGCGAGAACTGGGCCTGCCACCCCGACTGGAGCGATGCCTGCAAGAAAGCCTTCACGGAGAAGACCGGCATCACGGAGGTGCCCAAGAAGAGCGCTGACCCGCACTGGCAGGAATGGCTCGCGTTCAACCGCGACCTCTTCGTCCAGCACGTCACCCGCTACACCGAGGCCGTGCACAAGGTGAAACCCACCTGTATGGTCACCAGCAACTGGATGTACAGCGTGCGCCAGCCCGAACCGATGCAGGCACCCATCGACTGCCTCAGCGGCGATTTCGACCCCTCCTTCGGCGCGGAACGCGCCATGGCCGAGGCGCGCTTTATCAGCAGCCGCGGCATCCCCTGGGACCTGATGGCGTGGGGTTTCCTGCAGACGGGCGAGGAGGGTTGGACCTTCAAGACGGTCCCCCATCTGTGCCAGGAACTGGCCACCGTGCTCGGGCAGGGCGGGTCGATATTCATTTACGACACGCCGCGGCGCTCAGGAGGCCTCACCGAATGGCACCAGGACACGCTCGCCCAGGTGGCCCAGTTCTGCCGCAAGCGCCAGCAATACTGCCACCGCACCCAGACCGTGCCCCAGGTCGCCATCCTGCACAGTGAGAGTTCCTACTACCAGTTCAATGACCCGCTGTTCAATTTTGGCGGCGCCAACCAGGCCATGGAAGGCGCCCTGCAATCCGTGATCGAAAACGGGTACAGCGCGGACATCCTGAACGAGGAAAGTCTGGCGGAGCACCTGTCTGAGTATCCGGTCGTCGTGGTGCCCGAGGCGAAGAACGTGCCCGACGGACTGAAGGCCAAACTCAAAGAGTACGTGAACAACGGCGGCAAACTCATCCTGAGCGGCACTTTCGTGGCCGAACAGTACGGCGACATCGCCGGCGTGGAGAAACGCGCCGAAGCGCCCCAGGCCGGCTGGTTGCCGGTGCAGGGGCAGTCGGTCAACGCCTGCGGTCCCTTCCAGCCGACCAAGCCCACTACGGCCGAAACACTCGCCATGATGCTTTATGAGCGTGACCCGCAAATTAACCAGCGCGACTTCCCCGCCGCCACCCGCAACCGCGTGGGCAAAGGCGTGGTGGTCGCCATCCACGGCGACCTCTTCGAGTCCTATCTCCAATCCCACTATCCCGGCACGCGCCGCTTCATCGGGGACATGATCAGCGCGCTCGACGCCGCCCCGCTGATTCATGTAAACAGCCCGTGGTGGGTGGAGATGGCCGCGCGCAAGAAGGCCAGCAAAACGCTCATCCAGTTTGTGAACCGTGCCACAGGCGGTTACCTCTCCCCCAGCCGCCACATGGTCGAGGAGGTGCCCGATGCTGGCTCCTTCACCGTCACCATCCCGATGCCCGAAAAGCCGAAGAAGTGCTTCCTGGCCCCCGACGAGGCCGGCCTCGAATGGTCCTGGAACGCCGGCGTGCTGACCGCCAAAGTCGGCGGCCTGCAGATTCACAACGTGCTGGTGATCGAGTAAGACCATGCGCAAAAGTTCGTTAGTCGCTCTCGCGGTTCTGGTGTTCGGTTCCGCCGCGATGACGCGCGCAGAGGAAAAGAGCGCCGTCACCGCGCGAACCGTGCCCCCCATCACCATCGGCGAGAAGGGCGTCGTATTGCGCGACGGCAAGCCCTACCGCGCCGTGGGCATCAACTATTTCAGCGCCTTCAGCCGGACGCTCGCCAAGGCAGACGACACCAGTTACGAGGCGGGGTTCGATGAACTGGCCAAGCGCGGCATTCCGTTCATCCGGCTCATGGCCTGCCCGTTCTGGCCGAAAGAGTATGACCTGTACAAGAGTGACCCTGACGCCTACTTTCGGCTTATGGACGCCTTTGTGAAGTCCGCCGAGCAGCGCAAGATCGGCCTCATCCCCAGCCTGTTCTGGTACGATGCCACCGTACCCGACCTCATGGATGAGCCGCGCAGCGCCTGGGGTGACCTGAAGAGCAAGACCATCGCGTTCATGCACAAGTACATCACCGAAGTTGTCGGCCGTTACAAGGACTCCCCCGCCCTTTGGGCCTGGGAATTGGGCAATGAGTACAGCCTGGGCGCGGACCTGCCCAACGCCGCGCAAAACCGGCCCTGGATCGTGCCCAACCTGGGCACGCGGACCGAGCGCGGCCCCGGCGACGACCTCACCCACGACATGGTCGTGACGGCATGCCGTGAATTCGGCAACGCCATCCGGCAACTCGACAAAGTCCACCCCATAACCACCGGAAACAGCCTGCCCCGGGGCACCGCCGAGCACCTTCGGCGTGAGCATGCCTGGACACAGGACACCCGCGAGCAACTGGTCCAGAACATCATCGACGTCACGCCGGACCCGGTGAACCTCATCAGTGTTCACGTCTATCCCTTCGACCAGGAGAAGCGTTTTAGCCAGCCTGAAACTTCCTATCTGGAAGTCCTCCAGCTCTGTATGAAAGCTTCTGCCGATTCCGGAAAGGGTCTGTTCGTGGGAGAATTCGGCGCGCCCGACGATGAGAAGAACGGCGGCCCCGAAAAGGCCCGCAAGGAATTCGACAAGCTGCTGGCGGCCATCGAGGAGGCAGGTGTGCCCCTTTCCGCGCTGTGGGTGTTCGACCTGTCGTTTCAGGACTCCTTCATCAATGTCACGACAACCAACGCGCGCAGTTGGCAGTTGGACGAACTGGAAAAAGCCAACCGGCGGCTTAAGGAAAAGGGCTGTCAATAAGCTCCAGTCCTACTGACACCGGTGGACGGCCGTAATGGTCTGAAAACGGACCCGTTGACTTAGATAGACAGAGGAGAACCCCATGAATATGTCGCGTCTTGCACTGCTTGCGCTTGTCCTGACTGTTGCAGCGCCGTTCACCATGGCTGAAGACGGCTCTTTTGCCCTTAAGGACAGCTGGCGGCTTCAGTCCGCCGCACAATTCTCCGCCGACGGGGCGGCCGTCTCCGTGCCGGGTTATGATGCGAAATCCTGGTATCCCACCACGGTTCCCAAAACCGTGCTGGCCGCGCTGGTAGACAACAAGGTCTATCCAGACCCCTATTATGGAACCAACCTCAAGGACATCCCGGGATATCAGCCCGACCTTTGGCTGGTGATGAAAGAGGACAGCCCCTTCCGTGCCCACTGGTGGTACCGCACCGAATTCACAGTTCCGGCGGCGGCC
This sequence comes from Candidatus Hydrogenedentota bacterium, assembly GCA_903822375.1. Taxonomy (GTDB): domain Bacteria; phylum Hydrogenedentota; class Hydrogenedentia; order Hydrogenedentales; family CAITNO01; genus CAITNO01. The sequence continues at coordinate 4,107 of CAIJOU010000484.1, read as the reverse complement.
AAAGACCAGGTCTTCACGCTGCATTTCGACGGCATCAACTACGAGGCCAACATCTGGCTCAACGGCAAACTGGTTGCCGGTGCCGACACGGTGCGGGGCATGTTCCGCCGCTTTGAATTCCCCGTGACCGCGCTGCTGAAACCCGGCAAGGCCAACGCGCTCGCTGTGGAGATCATCCCGCCAGGCCTGCGCACAGACAAACTGCCCCACACCAAGCAAGTCGAGGCGACCACGGGCTGGGACGACCACAATCCCCAGCCGCCCGACATGAACATGGGCATCTGGCAGAACGTGTACCTCCGCGAACAGGGCCCCGTTTCGCTCCGCAATGCCTACGTCGAATCCAAACTGGCCGTGCCCGCCCTCGACTCGGCCCGTCTGACCCTATCCGCCTATGCCCGCAACAACACGGACAAACCGCTGACCGGCACCTTGACCGCCACCATTGAGAACATCAAGCTTGCCCAAGAGGTAAAGCTGGCACCCGGAGAAACGCGGGAAATCTTCTTCAAGCCGGAAGATTTTCCCGAACTCGTCGTTGCAAAGCCACGCGTGTGGTGGCCCCATCCGCTGGGTCCGCAGGAACTCTACAACATGGACATGGCGTTCAAGGCCGGAAAGAACACTTCCGACACCGCCCACGTCCGTTTCGGCATACGCGACATAACCTCTGTCGTCAGGGCGGACAACTGGCGCGAATACCAGGTCAACGGCAAGCCGATCCTCATCCGGGGCGGCGCCTGGATGACCTCGGACATGATGCTGAACTTGTCGCATGACCGCTATGCGGCACTGATTGGCTACGCCCGCAACGCCAATCTAAACATGCTCCGTTCCGAAGGTTTCTCCATCCGCGAAACCGAGGACTTCTACAATCTCTGCGATGAAATGGGTGTCATGGTCACGCAGCAGATTTTCGGGCGCAGCATTCTCGACGAGGACCTCGCCATCGCCTGCATCGACGACATGATGCTGCGCGTGCGCACACACCCCTGTCTGGCCCATTTCCTCGCGCACGACGAGACCTTCCCCACCGACAAACTGGACGCGGCCTACCGCGGCCTGATCGACAAGTACCGCGTGGATCGCACCTATCAACCCCATTCGGGCACCTTTAACATAGCGAGCCGCGCCAAGACCGGCGGCACCCGCACGGGCACCCGCGAACTGTGGACCTATGCCAGCCCGGCCCACTACTATTACACGGAACGCAAGGGGGACGTGGCTTGGGGCTTCGCCCAGTCCGGCGGCATCGGCGGCATTGTCGCCGTGCGCGACAGTATCCGCCAGATGATGCCCGAGGACCAGATCTGGCCCGCCATGAAGACCGACGCGTGGTCATTCCACACCGTCACGCAGGGCGCCGACTATTTCGACGCGGTCATGAAGTCCATGGAACTGCAGTACGGCGCGCCGGCCACCTTCAACGATTTCTGCAACAAGGCCTACGCCATGAACTACAGCAGCGCCCGCGGGATGTTCGAGGCTTACGCCAAGAACAAGTACGAGGCCACCGGCATCACCACGTGGAAATACGATGCCGCGTGGCCCGCCGCCATGACTTGGCAGTACGTGGACTGGTACCTGCGCGGCACGGCCGCCTACTATGGCGCCAAGAAGGCCTGCACGCCCGTTCACGCCCTCTACGCCTACAACGACAACACCCTCTACGTGACCAACAGCCTGCGGCAGGCGTACAGTGGGCTCAAACTCCGCGCGGCCATCTACGATGCGGACAGCAAGCAGGCATGGTCGAAGGACGCGACCGTGGACGTCGGCGAGGACGGCGTGGCCAAGGCCTTTGCCGTGGATGTTCCGGCGAACATCTCCGACCCCTATTTCCTGAAACTCGACCTGGCCGACAAGGATGGAAACGCCCTGTCCGACAACTTCTACTGGCTCTCCAAAACTCCTGACATCCCCGGCCGCGACAACGAATTTGGCCGCATCTACACCACCAAGCCCAAGAGCCGGGCGGACTTCACCAAGTTGCAGGGTCTCAAACCCGCCAAGGTGGAAATGGCCGTGACATCGCCGCCCTCTGATGACAGCGAAACGCACATGGCGGTCACCGTGAGCAATCCCGGCGACACCATCGCGTTTCTTGTGCAGTTGGCGGTGGTCAACAGCGCCACCAACCGCGAGGCGGGCCCGACTTTCTGGAGCGACAACTACTTCTCGCTGCTGCCGGGCGAGAAACGCGAGATCACGGCCGCCGTGCCCAAACATGCCCTGGAAGGCGGCGCGGCCAAGGTTTCCATCACGGCGTGGAATATGGCGGAATAGTCTGTCGCCGGCAACAAGTCATTGCCTTGAGCGGGCCGAAACTTCCGTTCCATGCCTGTTCCAAAGCCATGGCCAGCGGACTTATAGGCGTGTCTTCCAACGGTGACACGTTATGACACCGCCAAGAAACAAACGCGCGGATACAATAGAAATCGGCGGGGTCACGCCTTGAGCGGGCGGCTGCTGAGCGTCATGATGATATTGATCAGAAGCTGTATGGAGGTGGCGTTGTCCAAGTCCTGGGTAATGTCGTCAATGCTGAGCATCAAGAGCGATGTTGCCGTCGATGTCTGAGCCGTGGCGGTCCGCTCCGTGTTGCTCACAAGCGCCATTTCACCGAATATTTCGCCCTTCTTCAGATGCGCCAGGGGCTGTCCATCAACAATAATCTCCACCTCACCGTTCAAAATCACGAACATGTAGCGGCCCGGTTCACCCTTCTGGAATATGATTTCTCCCGCCTCATGTTCAACCATCTTGCCGCGCGCAAAGAGTTTCGCAATCGCTTCGGGCGCGACTCCATGAAAGAAGCGCACCCTCCGTTCAAGCACGTGGTAGGCGTTGTGCATGCTTTGCACCATGGCGGTTGCCATTTTTCGCGCCACCTGCTCCACGGCGCCGCTGTCGCCGGAAACCGCGTCCTCAACGCATTCATCCTGAACGCCCGCCTGACTCGCGGAAAAGACGCTGTCCAACAGCGCCTCCCGGTGCTCATCCGTCACAAGCGGTTGTCCCTCTTCCTCAACCGGACCGTCGCACGCAATTGCGAACGGGATGCCGTCCTTCCCGTCCATGAGTCCGGCGGCCTCATCCGATTCCGGCCGATTTTCCGGGAAGAATTTTACCACCGCGGCGGCGGCGGGGGAATCTTCGGGCTTCGCTCCGGGGGGCCCGCCCTCCTCCATAAAGTCCGGTTGTCCGGAGAACCGTTTGAACAGGCGTGCCGAGACCGCTTTGAAATGCTTCGTGGTGCACAGGATCGGTTTGATGCGCAGGTCGGGGTAGCCTTCGCGCAGACTTTCCAGCGCGAACGAGTCCAGGGGGTTGACCATCGCCACCGTCAGATTGCGCCCCATTTTATCTATGGGAATCAGTCTATGGCGCAAACAGAACGAGGGCGGAACCAGTTCAAGAAGCTTGGCGTCTATGATATAGTTCAGAAGGCTCAGGTGCGGAATCTTGCAGTACTTGGAGAGGAAAGCCACCAGTGAGTTTTCGTCCAGCACCCCTTCATTAATCAGTATTTCACCAATAAAGTCACCCGTCTTGAGCTGGATTTCCAAAGCAAGCCGCATCTGCTCGGGTTTCACGTTGGCGTGCGCCAGCAACAGTTCAGGCAAATCCCGAATCGTCACAGTTTCGTCGGTTTCAGGCGCCTGCGTGAAGGTTCGACGGCCGGTTGGGGCCGCTTGCGCCGCTTGTTCCGGTGGCGGCGTTTCGGACGGTGTGGGTGAATTCGGCGGTTCCGGTTTTTTTCTGCCCCAAAGCACTTTTTGCTCCTCTTTGCGTGTTCCCAAACCTCCTTTCCAATTATAACCTCGATTTCTCCCCTTGTCTAACGCCTGTTCCTTCCAAGTTTTATGCACTGCCCCGGAGTGATGCATCCACTGCGGGCATTGGCGGCCAGCCGGATGCAAATGGCCCCCGCCGTTCTTGGACCTACCCCTTGGCGAAGTGGCCGACCCTTTCTCAGGGCAGACTTGAAGTGGTGCCCGCCTTTGGGCGTTTCAGTCAGTTCCCCAACCGCGCCACGTATTTCTTCCACGCCGCCATGGATCGGGCAAGGTGATCGTGGGCATCGCCTTCAATGCCATAGCACTG
>CAIJOU010000483.1 GCA_903822375.1 Candidatus Hydrogenedentota bacterium | reverse complement strand
TCCCACCGGACCCACGGATGAATGGACGAAGGACTTGCGAGTTTTCTCGCAAGTCCTTCTTTCGCTCTGATTATCCGGCCCCATGTGCCGCTATCGACCAAGGAAAAAAGCAGATGCGGCATCCTGCCGCGTTCCAGACAGAGCGAACGCGGAGTTCATGACAGGAAGGGGCTGGAGGCCTCTTCCACATCTGAGTTGCTCTTACCAATCATGGCCGATCGCGGCCGATTGACACCCATCGCGCGCGTGGTTATGATGGTCCCTGTTTGCAGAACCTCCACCGAAAGGACAACAACCATGGCCAACACGATTCAACGCCGCGAGTTTCTCATGACCGCCGCCGCAGGGGCGGGACTGCTGGTGCTGCCGAGCCGCTCCGTTTTCGGCGCGGACGCCGCAAACAACAAGCTCAACATTGCGCTGATAGGCGCCTGGGGCCGGGCCATGGCGCACTATGACGGGCTCGCCCATGAGAACGTGGTCGCCATTTGCGATGTGGACGAAAAGCATCTGGACGTTGCGGCGGAAAAATTCCCCAACGCGAAGCGCTACGTCGACTGGCGCGAGTGCCTGGACCACAAGGGTCTGGACGCCGTGGTTATCTGCACGTGCGATCACACGCATGCGTTCATCACCAACTGGGCCATGAACCGCGGACTGCATGTCTACTGCGAGAAGCCGCTGGCCAATTCGGTCGAGGAGGCCCGGGTGGTGCGCGCGACCTATCTCAAGCACAAGGACAAACTGGCAACGCAGGTGGGCACCCAGCGGCACCAATATGAGAATTTCAACCGCGTGCAGGAACTGATCCTCGACGGGGCCGTCGGCGAACTGAAATCGGTCTGCGCCTGGGGCAACCGCCAGATCCCCAAGCCGGGCTACCTGCCCGCCGAAGGCACCCCGCCCGCGACGCTGCATTATGATCTGTGGCTAGGACCCTCGCCCGAGCACCCCTACAATCCCGGCTATTTTTCCGGACAGGCCGGGGCCAACTGTCTTTCGTGGAACATGTACTGGGACTTCGGCAGCGGACAGGTCGGCGACATGGGCAGCCACACGATGGATATCGTCTGGAACGCATTGGACGCCGGACTGCCGACCGCGGCCGAGGCTACCGGTGACCCGGTTAATCCCGAAGTGACCCCCGTGAAGCTCCAGATGACCTTCCAAATTCCCGCCAACGACTGGCGTCCCGCCATTCCGCTCACCTGGTACCAGGGCGGCGCCATGCCAAAGAATCCCGGCGACGATATCGATCTGAACAAGATAGATCATGGCGCGATGTTCACCGGAACCAAGGGCGTGCTCGTGTCCGGCTTTGAGAACCGCATCCTGTTGCCCAACAATGAAGACGGCGACCTGACCTACTACAAGCGGCGCGACAAGGAACAGCTCCTGCCCCGCGTCCGCAACTTCCAGCGGGAATGGCTCGATGCCTGCAAGGCCGGCCTCAAGACCTCCTGTGATTTCGATTACGCGGGCAGGATGATAGAGATGATGATGCTCGGTCTCGTCTCCTACCGCGTCGGCAAGGCGGTGGAGTACGACGGTGCCAGCGGCCGCGTCACCAACTGCCCCGAGGCTGAAGCGCTGCTGAGCCGGACCTACCGGAAGGGTTGGACCCTCAACGGATAGCACTGACAACCGCAGTTTCTGTAAACAGGATTGATTCGGACGAAATAGAACAGCCGCCCCAGGCAGCGAGCATGTGACACGTGCTTGAGTATCGGAAGCCGGGGGCGGCTGTCCCAATTCTTCGCCACCGTGTTTGCGCTTCCCTGCGCCTTCATGATAATATTCGTCCCGGCCCCTGTGGAGAGGTGACCGAGTGGCCGAAGGTGGCGCCCTGCTAAGGCGTTGTACCCCAAAAGGGTACCGTGGGTTCAAATCCCACCCTCTCCGCCATTTACCATTTTACTCCTCGCCAGCCTCCCACATCCCCCTCCCGTAACTTCATAAAAGACCTTTATTTGCGCCCGTCCCTGTCATAAGGCTGGTTTCGGAACGGTTCTGAGATGGTTTGCGTCCGGCAACTGGACGGTATTATAATGCTTTCCACGCACGGACGGTTTGTCAGCCGGTTAAGCGCTGAAGTACTCCTGGGGGGACAAACGCAATGGCAAATAATTGGATTGATACCCTTGCCGGAATTATGGGTGTTCTGCCGAATGGCATCGTGAGGCTTGGATATATGAGTGTGCTTGCGGCGGCCTCGCTCCTGCTTTTCTTGGTGGTGTGCGCGCACGGGGTGAAACCTGACTCGGATGAGGGCGGCAAGGACCGTCCGCTCTAAACGGTTTGCGCGTTCGCCTGTTCTTCTGCCGCCTCGCGAAGTTCCTTCTTGCGCGCCACGAGCGCATGCAGCACCGAAATCCGCATCTTGGGCCCGCCCGATCTTCCGGTGCGCGCATCCTGCGCCATGACGTCGAGAAACACGCCGCGGCGGCGGTAATAGCAGACCCATACGGGGTAATGATAGGGGCGGATTTCCTCGACAGCGTCCACCACGGGCTTGTTCAACAGACCGCGCTGTCTCAGGATGTACAGCATGGCCCCCTTGCGCGCAAGCGCTGCAACCCGTGTTTCGTCAATCATCGCCGGAAAGACGTCGCCGTCCAATTCGCGCTCGGCCAGTTCCTCGTCGCATTCGAGCAGGGAGAATTCGCCGTTGATCCCCTCCACCGCAGTCCACACACTTTGTTCGCGTTTGGTGGGGGAAGTGGCGTGCACGCGCACGGCGAAAGAGGGCAGCCACAAACGCTCTATAAACGGCAACGTGCGGGTGCCGGGATCGTCCTGAACGGCCAAAACGGCCTTTTGGGCGAACAGCCCGAAACCGTTGCCGAAGCGTGGGCGACCAAAGAACCTCACCGCCGCATCCGCATCGATCAGGGCCGGCAGACAAAGGGAGGTCAATCGCGCCCCTTGTTGCGTGTCAGCAACAACCGCCCATAGACGATCGCGCCGGCGCCGATCATCAGCAACACCGTTGCACAGACGACATTAACCACGGCGGCATGCGTGTTGGTCTGGGCGGCGAAATAGGTGCCCGCCATTACCGGGATCCCCACGGCGACAATAAAAAGTCCCAGCGCAACGTAGGTCTCGCCGTCGCGCTTTTCCATCCGGATATTGACGTTTTTGTCGGAATCGGATTCTTTGGGCTGGTCGCTCATCAGCTTGTCAGCATCGGACAATTTGGGTTGATCGCTCATCAGCATGGCCGCGTATCCTATCTGAAGTAGAAGTAGACCACCACATGGGGGGTCATGGAGATTACCGTCCACAGCCGCAAATCGGTCCAGATGGACTTGTAGGGCCGACCGCGATTCACATATTTCGGGTTGAGCAACAACCCCACCCAAATCATCGTCAACAAGAAGATGCCTACGCCGCACCATCCGGCCACCCAGTTGGGAATGTGGCCGAGGGCCTCATTGATGGGCACGAAGACATAGCGAAGCGCCGGTCCAAAAAACTTGTCACAAAAGGCTGTAATGGTGTCTTCCATTAGGAAACCCTTTCCTGCAGCGCCTCTTGGGCGTCTTCATCGGCAACCACCGAACTCCAGCAGAGCCCGCGCAGTTTCTCCTCAGACTCACGTTTGGTCAGGAGGCTGACCACGATCGTTACTATCAGCGCGAATATGAACGACCACCAAGCCACAAATAGGAACGGCTCAGCGGAGGCAAAAAGTCCCGGGGTGTACTTGAGCACAAAGCAGAACATGACGCCCAGCACAAGGCCGGCCAGTCCGCCGTAGCCCGTGGCGCGCGGCCAGATGATGCCCAGCAACAGGATGGCCAGCAGCGGGCCCTGGAACAGCGACAGGATGGTCTGCATAAAGACATAAATGTGTTCACGGTTGGCGATCGGCTCGGCCAGCAGCGCCGTTGAAATGATCAACGCCAGCGTGATGAAGCGGCCCATGCCCAGCGCCATCTTCTCGCTCATAGGCCCCTTGCCCATCCAGTTGCGGATTTGGCCAAAGATATCGGTGATGAAGATGGTGGTGGTGGAGTTCAGCGAGGCCGAAATGTGCGACATCATGGCGGCGAACAGTGCGGCGAACATAAGCCCGCGCAACCCGGCCGGCATGAGCAGCCGGATCATTTCTGGCACGGCGCGGTCGGCGTTGGCGCTGCCGAGATTCGGTATGAGCACGATGGCGCACAGGCCGGGCAGCGCCACCATCAGCGGGATCATGGCCTTGAGCAGCCCCCCGAAGAGCATACCGCCCTTGGCATCCCATTCAGAGCGCGCGCCGAGCGTGCGCTGCACGATAACCTGGTTGCCGCTCATGTAGGCGACGGCCATCACCAGCGCCAACCCGAACACGATGCCGGTCCACGGAAACGGCCCGGTCGTGTTGTGCGGCAGCAGCAGCCTGAAGTGGTCCGCATACTGCGGGCCCATTGCCAGCACCTTCTCATGCAGCGCCGACCAGCCGCCCACTTCCCACAGACTCAGCGCAAGCAGGCCAAAACCGCCCACGTACATAACCACCAACTGCACCACGTCGGTGAACACCACGGCGGTCAGTCCGCCGGAGAAGGTGTAAATACCGGTGATGCCCGCAGTCAGCCACAGGGTGATGTACGGGTTCCATCCGAGGATGGTGTGCATCAACTTGTCGGCCGAAAGCCACTGCATGATGGCGAGCATGAAAAACAGCACCACGGCCCAGATGAGCCCGTTGATGAACTGCACCGCCGTGTTGTAACGCCGTCCCAGGAATTCCGGAATGGTAAACACCCCGGAGCGCCAGAAATAGGGCACAAAAACGAAGGCCGCGATGACCATGGCCGGCATCGAGCCCATCCAGTCGAAATTGGCCGCCGACACGCCGTTCGTGTACGCCGCGCCCGCGACGGCCACAAAGTCCGTCGCACCGATATCCGACGTGACAATGGAGAAGCCGATGGCCCAGAAGGGCAGCGCCTTTCCGGCAATGAAGAAGTCTTCGGCGCTGCCGACGAAGCGCGTGCAATACGTGCCCAGCATCAGCGAGCCGACCATGTACACAAAGACAATGAAGATGTCTATGGGATGAAGCCCGACAATTTCCATGAGGCGTTCCCTGCTGGTTGAATGAAATTCCAGAAAGACGGTGCAAAGACTTGTTTGAACGGCCGCATTATGCCAGAATTGCGGTGCCCATACAAGACAAGGCAAACGCGGAGGTGGTTTCGTGGGCGTTCAACTTCATCCCGACACATTGGACCTGACCGTGGTGCTTCCCTGCCTCAATGAGGCGGCGAATCTGCGGGTGTTACTGCCCTCCCTGCGCGAGACCCTGGGCGGTATGGACGTCTCCTGGGAAATCCTGGTGATTGACGGCCCCTCCACCGACGACACCCGCGCAGTGGTCGAAGAACACGGCGCACGCTACATCCGTGACGACCAGCGCGGCTACGGCCGCGCCATCATCCGGGGCTTTGAGGAGGCGCTGGGCACCTGGGTGCTCACCATGGACGCCGACCTGTCCCATCCGAGCGGGTTTGTACCGCGGCTTTGGGAGGCCCGGGAACGCGGCGACATCGTCATCGCCTCCCGGTACGTGCCCGGCGGAAAGGCGGACCAGCCCTGGGCGCGGCTGATGCTCAGCAAGGTCCTCAACGGATTCCTGCGCACGAGCCTCACCATGGAGCCGCTCGATCTGTCGAGCGGGTTCCGCCTCTACCGAAAACGGATGCTGCGCGGACTGGAGATCGAATTCACCAACTTCGCCGTGCTCGTCGAAATCCTGCTCAAGGCCTTCGCCAAAGGCGCCATCATCACCGAAACGCCGTTCCATTACCAGCCGCGCATCGAGGGCGTTTCGCATGCGCGCATCGTTGCCTTCGGCATGGACTATCTGCGCCTGCTCCGCCGCATGTGGGGCATTCGCAACTCCGTCGACTTCCCAGACTATGACTGGCGGGCCCACGATGGCCGCATCTGGTTCCAGCGCTATTGGCAGCGCAAGCGGCACAGCATCATCATGCGCTTCGCGCCCAAGTCGGGACTGGTCTGCGACATCGGTTGCGGCAGCAGCCACATCCTGGCCGACCTGCCGCACGCCATCGGCATCGACCTTCGCCTGGAGAAGCTCCGTTTTATGCGGCCCCGCCACCACGGCGCGCTGATGCAGGGAGACGGCATGGCACTGCCCTTCGCCGATGCGTCGCTGGACGGAATCATTTCCTCGGAAATCATCGAGCATATTCCCGACGAGAACGGGCGCCACATCGACGAACTGCTGCGCGTGCTCAAGCCGGGCGGCATCATGGTGCTGGGCACGCCCGACTACGGCGGCTGGCAGTGGCCGTTTATCGAGGGAATCTACGGGCGGGTCGCGCCGGGTGCCTATGCTCATGAGCACGTCAACCCCTATTCCCGCAATTCTCTGCTCGCTGCGCTCAAAGACCGCGGCTGCGAGATTCTCGATGAGAACGCCATCTGCCGGGCCGAACTGATTGTGAAGGCCAAAAAGGCGCAGTGACAAGAATCGTCGGTCTGGCGGTGCTTTGGCCGGTGATTCAGCTTCTTATCGCTTGCGCGGTCCGGTGTGGCACGGCTTGGGAGAGTCGTCCTGCGTTGCGAGCATATCTTCCACCGACCCGCCGATTGCTTCACTAATCTCCAGCATGAATGCTTCCGCCCGTTCCTGCGCCCCGTCGAGTCTGCTCAGAAAAAAGCTGTTTCCGGCGTTGCGTTTGTGCAGGGACGAAAATCGCCGATTAAGGGTGGTCGGTGTTTCGTTCTCAACGAGAAGGTCCACCAGGGTAACAAGCCGTTCCTCGACTGTCCGCGGGATGAAGTCGCAGGCGGGCAAACCCAACCGCTCCGCATCGGAAGCCTCCAGGCCAAACAAAACGTGCGCCGCGCAGACATGGGCCTCCCGCCCGTGCCCAAGGCGCGTCAGCACATGATAACCCTCAACGCCGTGCCCGACCGGATCGTGCGTGACATGCCGGCCAATATCGTGGAGAAGGGCGGCCGACCGGAGGAAATCATGGTCTATTGGCTGAATGACTGCACCCAAGGCGTGCCCCAAGCGCAACGCTGAATCGGCAACAGCATGGCAATGCCTCGCCCATGCCGCGCCACGGCTGTGCTCTGCGAGCAACGACAGAGCCGTGTCATGGGTCATCTTCTTTCTCCACAATGCATAACGACAGACCCTCCATTGTGGTCCGGTGAAAACTCTCCGGACATCGCTAACCAATTATACCCGCTTCCTGATACGCGGAAGGAACGCGTTGGGACACCGGAGGGCAGGAATAGCCGGCAAAGGGCGGTGTTAGAAAAAGTGAAGGGTAAGAAGTCCCTTCAAGGAGGTGTGCGATGAGAAGATGCATCGCGCTGGTAACAATGGCGGCGGGAGCGCTTGCTCTCGCAGGCTGTGCAACGACCGGTTATTACGGCTACGATGGCGCATATATGGGGGATGGGCCGTATGTCTATGCTTACCCCTATCCGCACGGATACTATGGTCCATACGGATATTTTGGTCCATATGGCTACTATGGCCCGTACGGGCACCACTGGCATGACTGGGACGACTGGCACGGCCATTGGCAGGGAGAAGGCCACCCCTTCCACCACAGCGACTTTGACCATCATCCCGAATTCCACGGCGGACCTTTCGGACATAGCCCCATTGGCGGAGGCCATATCGGACACGGTCCCTTTGGAGGCGGCCATGTCGAAGGCAGACCCTTCGGCGGTGGACACGGAGGGCACCGGTAGGAATCAAGTAAGTATCCCCCGGCAAAGCCGGGGGCTTTAATGTTGTGAGCCGCTCAAAGCGGCTATGCGTGGTCGCTAACGCGGCCCCGCCGTTTGGGAGCCACCTTATGGTGGCCAACCTGTCACTACAGCAGATTC
>CAIJOU010000482.1 GCA_903822375.1 Candidatus Hydrogenedentota bacterium | reverse complement strand
GGCGCCGGCCCAGCTTCGCCGCCACGCGGTCTATCATGGAACTCGAAACCACGGTCTTGCCTATGGCCGCGTCCGCGCGCCAGTTCGGCCGGTGCGTGAACAAATAGGAGATGGCCGCCGACAGGTAATGGTTCGGCGGCAGCAGCCCGGCCGGGGTCACTATGCCGTGGCGGTCGTAGTCCGCGTCGCAGCCAAAGGCGATGTCGAACTTTTCAACTGCACTGTCCATCTGTTCACCCCGTTTGTACGCCGCGCGCGGCGCGGCTTGGCGTTGACGCGCTAGAGTTTCTCGCACGCCCGCGCGTATAGGATGAAGAAACCAAAGAAAGCGATGGTTGCCGCCACGTAAGCCACGTCCGTCATGTCATATCTCCCGCGCAACCGCCCGGTCGGCTCGTCTAAGCGAAAACGTGAAGGTGCTTCCGACACCCAATGTGCTCTCGGCACGGATGCTTCCGCCGTGTGCTTCCACTATTTCCTTCGCAATGGCAAGGCCCAGCCCGGCGCCGGTGGTTGTTCCCTGTTCGGGCACTCGAAAGAACTGCTCAAATACGCGGGGCAGATGTTCGGGCGAGATGCCCGAACCGGTGTCGGACACGGAATACCAGACGAGTTCATCGTCCGCCCGGGCTGATAACGCTATGCTGCCCCCCGGAGATGTGTGTTTGATTGCATTTGACAGGAGGTTGGCGAAGATATGGGGCACGCGTGTTGTATCCGCCTGCACTTCAGGAAGGCCGGCGGGTATGGATACGGTCAAGGCGAGTCCGCGATCCTGGGCCTGGCTCTTGAACGGCTCCACCGAGTCCAACGCCAAAGTGGCGGCGTTCACCGGGCCGACATCCATCTGTACGCGGCCGGACTGGATGCGGGCGATGTCCAGCAGGTCCTCCACGATGGCGTTCAGGCGGTCACTGTCCTCCCGGGCCGCGAGCAGCAATTCCTCCTGTTTTTCTGTCAGCGGCCCGAGTTTGTCGTCCACCAGCAGATAGAGCGCCATGCGAATGGAGGTCAGGGGAGTCTTCAACTGGTGCGACACCGTCGAAACCAGGCCCCGTTTGAGTTCGTCCTGCTGCCTGCTCTGGGTCGCGTCGTGCATCATGAGTGTGACACCGGCCAACTGGCCGAATCCGTCCAAAACGGGTATTGCCTCGGGACGGTAGAATCGCTCGTCCCCGCCAACGAAAACCTGGACCATATAATCGCCCTGGGCAAGCACTTCTTTGTGTCCGGAACGCAGCGCCTGCTGGGCAAGAATATCCATCCAGGCATGCCTGCTCACCTGCAGGCGGCTGCCAACGGTCAGTCCAAAGGCTTCCTGGGCCGACTTGGTGACCACCTCCACAACGCCGTTGAGATCGACCACGACGATTTCTACGGACAGATTGTCCAGCGCCTGCTGGGCGGCCCGCTGCATGCGCACCATCCTGGTTTCGTTGGTGCGGCGGTATTCGCGCAGGCTGGCCGCCATGGTGTCGAAGGACGCCGCCAACTGGCCCAGTTCATCCTGGGAAACACTGCCCACAACCAAGTCAAGGTTCCCGCGGGCAATCTCGTTGGCCGAGTCGGTCAGCGCAGTGATGGGCCGCAGAATCCAACGTCCGGTGTACCAAATGAAGGTGCCCGCGATGACCACACCGCAGAGCAGCAGCAGGTACATGCGCTGGCTCGCCAGTTCGGCTTTTTCACGCGCCGCCATATTTGCGTCGGACATGTTCTGCTGGTTCATCTGAAGGATGCCGTTGGACGCATCCTTCACCTGCTGGAACAGGGGCAGGAGTGTGGCGAAATACGCCGCGCGGCGCTGGTCCACGGGGCTTGCCGCGTCGCGCACCTGGCCGAGCACTGTTTTGTATTCTTTCTGCAGTCCGTCCAATTTGGCGAAGAACTCGCCCTCGCGGGGAAGCGTCAGGTTGCCGCCTTCAACGCCGAGCGCCTTGTCGAACCTGACAAGGTTTGCGTCGATTTGGGCGGTGCCTTCCTTCTCGTATCCGAGCAGGACAAACAATATGCCGCTGTCGACACGCTCCATCGCGTCATTCATGTCCTGACAGGCAATGACGCTGCGGTAGTTCTCCCGCAAAATGACGTCGATGGACTGTCCCAACTCGGAGACTTTGACAATGCCCTGCACCCCGATGATGAGTATTACCAGGAAGAGTCCGCCAAAGCCCAAACCCAGTTTCTGTCTTAATCCGAATCTCATGGCCAACTCCTTTCGCCTGCATCATTGGCAAAAGGGATGCCAATGGAAAAGTCCCCGAAATCAGGCAGAAAACGGCTTGGATGGCGAGGGAGATGAGTCAGCGCTTGTAAAGTGCAAGAAAGGCGGGAATGCGCCTTGCATTTTGCAAGGCCGGATCGTTCAGATGCCGTACTGTTTGCGTTTGCGCCAGAGGGTGGCCTGGTCTATGCCGAGGGTGTCGGCCGCGTCCTGAAGATTCTTGGAAGCGGCAAGCACACGGCGGATGTGCTGCTCCTCGATTTGCTGGAGCGTTATGCTGTCGCCGATGCGCGGCGCGGCGGGGGTTTCGGCAAGCGCGGCCGGCAGGTACTCTACGCCGATGTGCGGCGCGGGACACAGAATGGTGGCGCGCTCGACGACATTGCGCAGTTCACGCACATTGCCCGGCCATGCATAGCGAACCAGCGCCTCCTGCGCCTCGGAAGTGAAACCCAGAAATGAGCGGTGATTGGCCTTGGCAAAAAAGGCCAAGAGGTGGGCGGCAAGGCCGGGAATGTCCTCAGGCCGCTCCCGCAGGGCGGGGACATGGACTTGGATTACGTTGAGCCGGTAGTAGAGGTCCTCGCGAAAGCGGCCCTCCCCCACCGCCCGTTCCAGGTCAACATTGGTGGCAGCGATGACGCGGACATCGGCATGGCAGGGCACGGAAGCGCCCACGCGCTCGTACTCATGGTCCTGCAAAAAGCGCAGCAGCTTGGGCTGCAGCGACAGGGGCAAGTCACCGATTTCATCCAGCAGCAGGGTGCCTCCGGTACAGGCCGCTATGCGCCCAGCGTTGTCGCGAACCGCGCCGGTGAAGGCACCCTTTACATGGCCAAAGAGTTCGCTCTCCAACAGTTCGGGCGGCAGCGACGGGCAGGAGACCACACCCATGGGCTTGCCGGCGCGATTGCTCCATCCGTGGATGGCCCGCGCCAGCACGGTCTTGCCGGTGCCGCTTTCACCCCGCAGCAGTATGGAGGCCTCAGAGGGAGCGGCCTGGCGGGCCAGGTTGAGCGCGCGCTGCATGGCGGGACTGGAAAAGGCAAGTTCGACCTCGGGGTTAAGCCGGCCGAGGTCCTCCTGCAGCGTGGCCAGTTTCTGTTCCAGCGACCGAACCTGCGCCAGTTTGTTCACCGCCATGCGAATCTGGTCCGGAGTGAACGGTTTGGGAACATAGTCCGAGGCGCCCCGTTGAATGGCCACAACGGCCGTATCGATCGAGGCGTATGCGGTGATGACGATAATTTTCAGCCAGGGTGCGCTGGCCAGCAAGACCGGAATCAGGTCCAAGCCGCTGGAGGTCCCCAGCCGGAGGTCAACGAGGGCAAGGTCGAAAGAGCGCCGGGCAACCTCCGCAGCGGCATCCTGGGCATTGCTGACGGCAATCACGCGGTGGCCTTCAGCTTCGAGACAGACCGCCAACGTCTTGCGTATGTTTACCTCGTCGTCCACGACCAGGATGTTTAGCGTCATCTTTTCGTTTGTCGCCATCATTTGGGTTTCCAGTATGACTGCCAGCATAGCCCATCATGACGAGGGGTGCAAGTGCCAGATAGAAGGCACGGAGCGCTGGAGTCCGGCAAAGAAGTTACCACGTGCGCAAGATGGTGTGGTATAATAAATTTGAAATCGTGATTTGAAAAGGAAACTGTAATGCCCTCCTATCAGCCTGGGTCAGACACTCGCAACCGCCTGCTGGTTGCCGCCGCGGAAGTGTTTGCGGAGCAGGGATTCCGGCATGCGCGCGTAAGCGACATTTGCCTGCGGGCGCAGGCAAATATCGCGGCGGTGAACTATCATTTCGGGGACAAAGAAAGCCTGTATCTGGCGGTCGTGCAGAAACTGGACGAGGAGTCGAAAGCAGACGCTCCGTATATGCAGATCGAGCCGAATGCGTCACCCGAGGAGAAGCTGAACACGTTTATCAGGGAGTTCCTCGGGGTTCTGCTGAAGACCGGACCGTCAACCTGGTTGGGCAAGCTGATGGCGCGGGAAATGATGGAGCCCACCGCAGCGCTGGACTACATGATTGAGAAGGTGATTCCGCCGGTCGACGGGGTGGCGCGCGGAATCGTCGGGGAACTCCTGTCCATGCCGCCGGAGGCCCCGCTGGTGCAGTTGTGCGTGAGCAGCATTCTCAGCCAGTGCATGATCTATTTCGACACAAAGGAAATTGCGCTTCGGATGCGGCCGGAATTGATAAATCCCGACCGCAGTTACGATCCCGCCACAATCGCTTTTCTGGCGGAACACGTCACCCAATTCTCCCTGCATGGCATGCAGTCCATGGCGGTCCCGGTCGCGGACATGCCGGCCGGAAAGTGAGGCACCATGAAATCCAAGAAACTCCTGACCCTGATAGCTGCGGGTGCCCTCCTGGCAGGCACGGCGCTCCTCGTCGCCCCGGCGGGCGGAATCAAGGTCCGCGCCGAGGAGAAGCCGTCGCTGGGCACGCTGAAGCCTGAAAGCGCGGCACAGGCGGATGCACCGAAGTCGGGCGTGCCGACGGCGCCGGTTGAGTCTTCCGAACGCGAGACCACACTGCGCCTGACGGGAACCCTTGCGGCCGACGAGAAATCGGATGTCGCTAGCAACACCAACGGAATCGTGGAGAAGGTGTTCGTTGAGCGCGGCAGCGTGGTAAAGGAGGGCGACATTCTGGTGCAGGTGGACCCGACGGACGTGAAGAACATGCTGAACCAGGGGGTGGCGGGGCTTGAAGAACTGAAAGTCCGGCTGGGAATCCGGGACGACAAGACCCCCTACAGTGTTGAAAACCAGCCCGAAGTAAAAATGGCGAAGGCGGCGCTGAATTTGTCGCGGGTCAATCTTGACCGCTTCATGAAACTGTACGAGCAGGATGTGCTGCCAAAAGCCGACTACGACCGGGTCATGTTTGAATGCGACAGCGCGGCGCAGCGCTATGAGCAGGCGCGGCTGCAGATGAGCCAGCTGTACCAGAGCTACCTCACGGGGCAGACCAAGCTGGACGCGCTGCGCAAGGCACTGGAGGACACGTCGATCCGGGCCCCGTTCAGCGGGTATGTCGCGGAACGGCTGATCAACGTGGGCGAGCGCGTGTCGCCCAGCCCGATGGGCAAGGGATCGGCGGTGGTCACGCTGCTGAAGCTGGACCCGCTGCGACTGGTGCTGACGGTGCCCCAGCAGAGCGTGGGGCAGATTACCCCGGGCCAGACGGTGAGCTTCAAGGTGGACAGCATGCCGGACCGCAGTTTCACCGGCGAAATCCGGTATGTGGGGCCCTCGGTGGAAAGCAACTCCCGCTCCATGACGGTGGAAGCGATGGTACCCAATCCGGAGCACGTGCTGCGGCCCGGCACCTTCGCGTCGGCCGAGGTGGCGCTCCCGGAAAAGAGCAAGCGGCTGCTGGTGCCCACGGTGGCGGTGGTAAAGGACGGGGACATTTCGAAAGTGTTTGTCGTGCAGGACGGCAAGGCGCGGGAACTGGTGGTTTCAACGGGCGACATCCGGGGCGACAAGATTGAGATTGCCGGGGGGCTTTCCGGAAACGAGACCGTGATTACGGCGCCGGAACGGGTTCATGACGGGGACAAGGTGTCGTAATGCACAAACTGGCAGAAATCTGCGTCCGGCGGCCCGTGTTCGCGACAGTGCTCATGCTCATGCTGGTGGTGTTCGGCCTGTTCGGCTACACGCGCATGGGCGTTGACTGGTTCCCAAAGGTTGACTTTCCCGTGGTGCTGGTGACCACCATCTGGCCCGGCACGGCGCCGGAGGAGATGGAGACCGAGGTCAGCGACAAGATCGAGGAGGCGGTCAACACCGTCAGCGGCATCCAGGAACTGCGGTCGGTTTCGGCCGAGGGCGTCTCCCAGGTGATCGTCCTGTTCGCCATGGAAAAGGACGTGAACGTGGCGGGGCAGGAGGTGCGGGACAAGATAGACCAGATCGTGAACACGCTGCCCCAGGGCGTGAAGCAGCCCATGATCACCAAGATGGACCCGGACGCGTCGCCCGTGCTTTCACTCGCGATTTCGGGCGATTTCCCCGTGAAGGATCTCACCGAATTCACCGACAAGACACTGCGCCGCCAGTTGGAATCGGTGGCGGGCGTGGGACAGGCCATGATCGTGGGCGGGCAGCCGCGGCAGATCAATGTGAAACTGGACACGCTGAAGTTGCGCGCGCACAACCTGACGATTGTCGACGTGGCGCGCGCATTGCAGATGCAGAACATTCAGATTCCCGGCGGCACCGTTACAGCCGGTCCGGACGAGGCGACACTACGCACGCTGGGCCGCGTGGCGACCGTGGAGGAAATGGGCTTCATTCCGGTGACCGTCCGCAACGGCCACGTGGTGACAGTGTCGGACGTGGCCGAGGTGGAGGACGGCGTCAAGCAACCGGACAGCCTTGCGCAGTTGGACGAGACACCGGCGGTGCTCCTGAACATCCGCAAGCAGTCGGGCACAAACACCATCGAGGTGGTGAGAAACATCAAGGCGCGGCTGAAGGAGATTCCCCTGCCGCAGGGCTATCACCTGGAGATTGTGCGCGACCAGTCGACCTTCGTGCAGGACGCGGTGGATTCGGTGCAGGAGCACCTGATTCTGGGCAGCATCCTGGCCGCGGTGGTGGTGCTGCTGTTCCTCTCCAACGCGCGCACGACGATCATTTCGGCGCTGGCGATCCCAACGTCGATCATCGGCACTTTTGCGATGATGAAATACATGGGATTCACGCTCAACGTGCTGACGCTGCTGGCGCTGACGCTGTCGGTGGGCATCGTGATCGATGACGCGATTGTGGTGCTGGAGAACATCTTCCGCTTCATCGAGGAAAAGAAGCAGAAGCCACGCGAGGCGGCGCGCAACGCCACGAAGGAAATAGGCCTGGCGGTGGTGTCGATCACGCTGTCGCTGTGCGCCGTGTTCCTGCCCATCGCGTTCATGGAGGGGATTGTCGGCCGGTTCATGTGGTCTTTCGGCATCACCATGTGCTCGGCGATCCTGATCAGCATGCTGGTGAGTTTCTCGCTGACGCCCATGCTGGCCTCGCGCTGGCTGCGTCCGGTGCCTGCGGAGGGCGACACGGGCGACCCCGCGGCGGATGCGAAGGCGGCCGGGAAGAAGCGTGACTCCAAACACCGGGGAGGGTACCGGTTCGTTGAAGGCGGCTACCTCCGGCTGCTGGGCTTCGCACTGCGGCACCGGTGGCTGGTGGTGCTGATCATGCTGGGGCTGCTGGGCTCCATCTATTTCGAGGCGAAAATCATCCCGAAGAATTTCATGGCAAACGACGATCAGTCTCAGTTCAACATCGAGGTGCGCACGCCCGAGGGCACGTCGCTCGACGCCACGCAGATGATTCTTGCACGGGTTGCCCGTGACGTGCGCAAACTGGAGGGCGTGAAGTACACGGTCACCAGCACGGCGGAAACGGAGCAGCGCATCTCCAACCTGGGCACGGTGTTCGTGAAGTTGGTGAATCCGTGGGAGCGGAGTTTTGCCGAGAACGAGGTCATGGACTACATCCGCAAGCAGGTGCTGCCGAAATATGAGGCGGAGAAACTGCGCACGAGTGTGGTGCCCATTGCGGCGATTGCCGGAAGCGGTTCCCAAGCCGCGATCCAGTACACGGTGGGCGGGCCGGACATGGGCAAACTCGAAGAATACTCCAAGAAGATTATGGAGTGTCTCCACAACTACCCCGGCGCGGTGGATGTGGATTCCACGCTGGTGATCGGCAAGCCGCAGTACGGCGTAACGGTGGACCGGGCCAAGGCGGCGGATCTGGGCGTGTCGATTGCGGACATTGCGAGCACACTGCGGCTGCTGGTGGCCGGCGACAAAGTGACCGATTTCAGCGACAAGGGAGAGCAGTACGAGGTGCACGTGCGCGCCGCGGCCCAGTACCGCAACGACATATCCGAACTGGCCATGGTTTCCATCCCGACCATGATGCGGGGCACGGTGCCGCTGGGTGATGTGGCCACGTTCGCGCGCAGCACGGGCCCGTCGCGCATCAACCGCCTGGACCGGACGCGGCAGGTGACGGTGCTGGCAAACCTGTCGCCGGGCGTGTCGCAGGCGGGAGCGCTCGACGCCATCGGCAAGACAGTGTCCGAACTCAAGATGGGACCGGAATACAAGATTGCCCTTGCGGGCGAATCGAAGGAAATGAAGAAGGCGTTCAGCGCCTATATCATCGTGTTTGTTACGGCGTTCCTTTTCATCTACCTCGTGCTGGCCGCGCAGTTTGAGTCGTGGCTGCACCCGATCACGATCCTCATTTCGCTGCCGCTGACGCTGCCCTTCGCGTTGTTCTCGCTGATTGTCTTCGGACAGTCGCTGAACATCCTGAGTCTGCTCGGCATCCTGGTGCTCTTTGCCGTGGTAAAGAAGAACGCCATCCTGCAGATCGACCACACGATACAACTGCGGGCCGACGGGCTGTCCATGCAGGAGGCCGTGATGCGGGCCAACCGCGACCGGTTGAGGCCCATTCTGATGACGACCGTGGCGTTTGTGGCGGGCATGATCCCGCTGCTGGTCTCCAACAGCACGGGCGCGGCGACAAACAAGACGATCAGTTGCGTGATCATCGGCGGACAGTCGCTGGCGCTGCTGCTGACGCTCATCGCAACGCCGGTGATGTACACCCTGTTCGACGACCTCGTGAACTCGCGGCCGATAAGGTGGTTTGCACGGTTCAGCCCGGCGCAGCCGGAGGAATAGGGCACTGGGCACGCCGGCTAGTCTTCTTTTGTGTGGTCCTTGAAGAACTGCCAGATTACTTCCGTTGCATTGAAGTCACGACTGACGCGGCCCAGGGAAAACTGTCTCTGAAACAGCGGTCCGCCGGGCCACGTGTGGCCGCCGCCCTCCACCGTGTAAAACACCACGTCGCTTTGCGGTGTGGCCCCGCGATAACGATCGACATGGGTGTTCGTGCCGCACTGTAACCCGTGATGGGGCAGTTGCTCCGTTTCCGGCACCGGGTTGCAGGCGTTGTGCTTTATCCAAAAGTCCACGGTTGCTTCGATGGGAAGCACACAGGCCGGCTTGATTATGGGCAATTCCCCGCCCCGCCAAAACACGACAGGGTCGGCGGTGCCGTTTATCATGAGAATGGGCATGGGCCGGTCAGATTTGCAGTCGGACAGGGCATGTTCTGCGATGGTGCCGATGACAGGGGCAGCCGCCGCAATCCGGTCCGCCAGCCTGCAGGCGACCAAGTGCGTCAGCAGACCGCCGTTTGACACGCCGGTGACATAGACGCGCCTCGGATCGATATTATAGTCGCGCTCCACTTCATCCATAACCCTGCCCACGAAGCACACATCGTCCACGGGTTCGTCATAGCCGGGGAATCCGGGCGCGTCAATCTCGGCGTTCCACCTGTTGTTCAGCCCCTCGGGATAGACAACGACAAAGTTCTCGCGGTCCGACAGCGTATTGAACCGGGTAAGCCATGCCGTGAGCAAGGGGCCCATGTCCGCCCCGTGAAGTATCACCACAAGCGGAACGGGGGTGCCTGCATCGTAGGCTGGGGGCACGTGCACCCAGTATTCCCTTTCTCTTCCCTCGCAGGTTATCCGTCCAGGTTCCCCCTTGACGGTTGAAAGGCAGCCGGTTAGGACGAGCGTCTGGCAGGCCGCCAAAACCAGAACCACAAGGCGCGGGACGCAGAAGCGTTTCATCAGCAGTTCCTTTGAGACTTTCCGGGAAAAGGACCAAAGGTGTAAAAAGGAACCCAAAAGACCGTTTTCCGGAACGAGTTCTTGGTTTACCTCTTTCTCAGGCGGAGGGCAAGGCACTTTCAGATACCCTGTCCTGAAACCACGTGTTCAACTGCTTCAATTAAGATACCATAGCGGAGGGTAATGTTTCCTGCCAGGTATACCATTGTGCCGACGGTCTTTTGAACTCCTGCAACATGCCAACGTCTATCTGAAGATTCCTGGAAACCTCCTGTCAAAGAACAGGGATGCATGCAGGGGTTGCCATGTCAGGCAACGGAGATCGCAGTCGGTTTCACCCCAATCTTCCCCCGGAGGCCCCCAAGAAATGTGGCATGATCATGGATGCTGCTGCACTCTTCTGCAAAAAGGAGGATTGGACTTTGCACTCCTTCGTGGCGCCCTCAGGCTCGAACGTGGTTCGGGCTTGGGGGTGCTCCTTGCTGGACCGGCGCGTATTCCGGAAGAGCACCCCCAAACCGGGCCTTCACTGCGTTGCGGCGCGGTCTGATACCAAGTTGCGATCAAAAACTAACTAACACCCATTCGAATCCTGTCAGCGATTGGATGCACGCTTCGTTATGCTCAAGGGCAAACAGGGCATCGGCGAGCAACGCCTGGACGTCATCAAGACTCGCGAAGACAAGGTTGCCCAACCATTTTTCGCGTATTTCCTCCCAAATATGCTCTGCCGGGTTGCACTCGGGACTGTAGGGCGGCAGCCATCTGAGCCTCATGTTCTCCGGAATGACCAAAGACTTGCTTCTGTGCCACCCCGCCTGGTCCATGAACATCAGGATGAATTCGTTAGGAAAGCGCTGCGCCACTTCCCCCAAGAACAGCGACATCAGTTCGCTGTCCGTTTCGGGAAGAACCAGGGATACAAGCTTCCCGTCGGCCGGCGTTACCGCCGCGTAGACGTACAGGGATTCACGTACGCGCTGCATGCCTACCGAGGGTCGGACACCCTGAGGCGCCCAGCATCGGCGGGGTGTGTTCATTCGGCCAAACCGCGCCTCGTCCTGGAACATAACGCGCAGCCTGCGGCCTAACGCGGCCTGCCTTTTCCTTTCGCGCCCGATGATGCCTGGGAGTTTTTTTTGAACTCGGCGCAGGCTTGAGGGTCATTCTTCGGATGATGCGGGCGTGGAACCACCTTGCGCCATCCATGGCGGTCCAGCATTCGATAGATGGTGGATTTGGGCACGCAGTGCCCCGCGGCCTCCTCATAGGCACGATGAATTTCAGAAACCACCAGCACCCCGCCAACCCTGGCCTTCTCCGCAAAACACTCCACCAGCGCCTGTTCCTGTTGCAGCGAAAGATTGGACCTTCGTCGTCCACCTCGAACCTGACAAACCAACCCTTCAACGCCCGCATTCAAATAGGCGGACCATACCTGCCGCACCCATCCCGGGCTGAACCCCACCACTGCCGCCACTTCGTCGCAGGCCAGCCCCTGTCGGGAGCGCAGCAACACGCATTGAATGCGCTGCATCTGCGATTTGCTTGAGGATTCCCTGAGCAGTCTTTCCAACTGCAACAGGTCCGTTTCGGCAATAACTCGGGCGGGGCGCATGTATAAACCTCCTGGACAAAAGCAACGCCCTTCATATACCATTTGTCAGTTTTTGATTGCAACTTGGTATGACATCAACAACCCCGGTGCCGGTGCGACAGCGCAGAGCGGCATCCCGGTCATGATGGATTTGATCGGAACAGGCACGGCCGTTTCTGAATTCAACCACATTCCCGGCGGATGCAACGTGCTCTATATGGATGGGCACGTCGAATTCATCAAGTACGTGTCCGACAACAACGCCGCCACACAACCCGTTTCCCGGAGCGCAGCGGTGGTCATTGGCGCCTGGACGGCGAAATAGAGGGCTTATCTCCCGATGGTACTGCAATGGAGTGCGACTTCACTGCGGGAGCCGGCGGAAAGCCCGACGCTTGTCCTGAACGCTGTGCTTGCCGTGACCGGTATGGATGCCTGAGGCCTGCCATCCACGACCACGTCGCATTTCCCCTCGGGAAAACCTTCGACAGTGAATACCATGGCATGTGCGCCGGCACCGCGGTTCTCAACAACAAACCGGACTTCGTCCAAACCGGCGGAGACTCTCAAAGGTTGTCCTCCGGCGAATCCATCCGCATCCAGCGATAGATGAAGCCGCTTCCCGCCCAGAATTGCAGAAAAACGACGGCGTACGCCGTCACGGGGCGTCACCGCAAAAACATCGCCCGCGCGAACCAAATCGCCTCCAAAGGCCATCGGTCCAAAAAGCGGGTCGTCAAACAGCACGGTGCATGCGGCCTCGATGCCGGCGACAAGACCGTGGTCCGCCTCGCCGCAAACCGGCCAGGCGCCGCGCGGAAGGTCCTTGGTGGCGGGGTTCCATTCTGTGCCA
Organism: Candidatus Hydrogenedentota bacterium; assembly: GCA_903822375.1. Lineage (GTDB taxonomy): Bacteria > Hydrogenedentota > Hydrogenedentia > Hydrogenedentales > CAITNO01 > CAITNO01. Next base: position 4,141 of record CAIJOU010000482.1, on the reverse strand, counting down.
TTGAAACGGGGCTGAAAGCCCCAGCTCATGGTGCCGTCATGCAGCGGGCCAGGTGTCCAGAAGCCGTAATTGGATGCGGCATCGCCCGTGTTCATCAAGGCCCAACCGCTCAGCAGGGCGGCATAACCAAGACGCAGGTTCGCGGCAGGATTCGGGTCATGGCGGAGCGCATAGTCCAGCACGGACCAACCGCCCATCTGCGACATGTAGCTCAGCGTGTAGCTCGCGCTGCCGCAGCCGCGGAAATCGCTGCCGAGCGACCAGTAGTTCGCCTCGAGCACGCCGCGGCAGGCGAGGTTGGCCAGGTGCTGGCTTGTGAGAAACGCCTCATGGCGCTTTACGTCGATCTCGGGATGGGAGAAGGATTTGTTCAGATTGCGGTCAAACCACAGGTCCGTGTCAGATTTGAGGGTTGTCCGGAGCGCGTAGTTCGCGACGGCATAGGTGGACTCGTAGGCGGTGGAGTCGATGGGCATCTCGGACACGAAGGGCCGCGGATTGTCATAAATGAAATACTTGACCTTCTTCTCCCACTCGGCCCGAAGAAAGTCGGCACGGTCTTGGAGCCCCTCGGCCTCCAGCGCGGCAATGAGCGGAAGCAAATACTTCTCATGAAAGTTGCCGACCGTATACTGCCAGTAAACCCAGCCGGTGAAGGACCAGCCGCCTTCCATGCGAATCCGGGCAGGCACCTCGAAATAGGCACGGGCCGTGCCATAGGCGCGTTCGAGCCAGCCTGACGCGTCAAGGCTCTTGACAAGGTCCGGTCGCTGCCTGGCAATGCGGTAGAGATCAAAATAGAGTGCGAAATAGGTGGTGTAGTCGAACGTGCGCCACATGCGGCACGCGCTCGGACCGCCGGGACGGCTGATGCCTTCAGAAAGCGGGTCGCGATCGGTGAAGCGGTTTTCCCTCCACGAGTCGGAGCCATAGATTCCGTAGGGAAACGGTGTTTCCTGGTCCGTGCGCTGGTGTTTGCCCCAGACGAAATGGTCCACGAAATACTCGAGTGACGCGACCTCTTCGGCATTCGGGTAGACCGTGTTCTTCTCGGCGACCAGCAGGCATTTGCTGTTGGACGGGTCATCCGAGCCGCTCACCGCGTAGGGGGCCTGCCCGCCGAGGTTGTCGGGGCCGAGCAGATTCTTTCCCTCGGGCAGACGTCTGTCCCACAGGCTGTACAGGCCGTCGTACCATTTCTCCGGGTCGCGGTGCTGCTGATGCTTCACGATGAACGCGGCGCGTTTGGCAATCAGTGTTTCCAGCGGCTCGGTGACAAAAAACTCCAGCGTGAGCGACCGGCCGCCGGCGTAACGGACGGTCAGCAGATTCTCCCCCAACCGCTTGAAACGGAGCCGAAAGATATGGGTGTCGGCATTGGGCGCCTCCAGACTTTCGATTGCCGTGTCCGCGGGAAATTCGGCCTCGACCGCATCGATCCCATGGGCCGTCAACAGACCAAGCCGAGCCTCCATGTCGCGCGGAATCACCATGCCCGGCGCTACCTGCACGTCCACGCCGCCGTTCTCCCGGAGCATGCGGCGCACGCCCTCGTAAGAGTCGGTCCAGCGAAAGGCGAAGGCATAATGCGCCTCTTCGCCCGACTGAAGGGTGCGTCCGGTGCGCGGTTGACGCCAGGTGCCGCGCGTGTCGGTCTCGGCGCTCGCCTTGGCGTGCACAAACACGCTGAAGCGCTCCTTGCCGTGCGCGTAGTCGGCGCCTTCCGAACTAAAGTACTCCAGGTGGGTGTCGCCCTCGGGCATCATGAGCAGAAAGGTGCCGCTGCCTTTCACCGGCAGCCAGTAGACAAAGGAGCCATGCCCCTCGATAAAGACATGCTTGAACAGGCGCCGATTGAACGTTTCCTCAGCGTCCCAGGTGTAGTCCGTGTTCATCGGCAGGGGCAGCGCCAGGTCCCCTATCTCGAGAGGCTTGTCACCGGTGTTCTTGACGGCAATTTCCCAGTGCAGAACACCACCGTCGGGCCGAAAAGAGGAGGTCAATCGCAGCTCTTTCGTGCTCTCTTTCAGCGCCCGCCACGGTCCCGAACCGGACCGAACGCGGAGCATCACCGCTCCCAGCGATTCGCCGGAGCGGATGAACTCAACGGGCCCGGCCGCTTCAGCCTGACGCAGGCTGGTGATGAAGCCCGTCTTGGAATCCGCCGCGAGCTGAAATGCTGTGCTTTCTGTCGCCGCGCCCGGCGCGGCGGAAGCCGTGCCCGCCGCAACCGCTGCGGCGAACCATAGCAGTGTTCCGGCAACCTGCGCCAACCCTTTCATAGTGGACTGTTCTCCCTGACCGGTCGCGGAAAAGGCCGTGCTTTTCCGCCCGGGCAAGATTTGATGGGTTCAGTATGGTCCGTCTTCAACTCCCCGGTTGTCGGGCGGAGATTCCATGGCGTTCTTCTCACCATGTCCGCAGCTGTATCCAGTCGGCGGACATCTCAGTTGTCCTGGCATGGGGCGCGTTCTTCACGCGCACGTGCAGCGTGGGTGTCTTGTAGGTGGCATAGACGGCGAGGCGACGCAGGAAGGCGGGCTGGTTTTCATAGGTGTCCGTGTTGCCGCCGTTGCGGAGCCGGATAAAGATCTCGCCCTGCGGGCCGACATGCCTGGTGGCATCGACGAGGCGCAGCCATGCGGCGTTCTTTTGGTTGTCGTCTTTGGCCGGGGTGATTTGGGCCGGTGACAGCACCTCGGTCCAGTCGGTGCCGTCCTTGGAGAGGTCGATGCGGTAGTTGTTGCCGACCATGAATTCCAGATGGCACTGGTCGATCTTGGGAAGGACGAGCCGGTAAACCGCATTGCCTTCCGGAGAAACGGCGCGGCTTTGGGTGCGGACGATTTCGCTGCCGCTTTCAGACTGCAGGCAGACCAGGTCGTCGGGCGGGGCGAACTGGAGCGTGCGGACCAGTTCGTCCTGCGCGCCCGTGAGGAAGGAGAGATCGACGGAGCGCGTTGTCGGCCTGTCGCACCAGGTGTCCAACCGGGGAATCCAATGGTTGCCGTCGGGCGAGACCTCGACGAGATAACTGCCGGAATTCACGCGCAAATCAAGGGCCGCGCCGTGGGCGCCGTTGACATCAACCGTCTGTGTAGTGCAGGGCGGTGCATCCTTCAACCCCGCCAGGTCTAGTTCCACCGTCTTGAACTTGGGCACGGGCGGCACCTCACCCTCTTTGAGTTCGCGGACCTCACGCGGGCCGGGCAGGAAGCACGGATTGTCCACGATGGGCGCCCAGGTCGCCTCAAAGCCGCCGGATTCGGTGAAGGTCGCAAAGGCCCCCGTGGGCAGCAGGCGTTTGGACGTCTTGGGGAGGTTGTAGCCGCGCAGCATGAAACCGAGCATGTCGGGCTGGGCATCGTCCTGCGACCACGGCCCGGCGCCCGCGTCGTTCCACAGGTCAGCCACCGGAATCTCGGGATGGTGCCAGCCGTTGGGCACGTTCAGATTGATCAACTGGTCGACCCGGTCCTTGAGCCCCCAGTGCCCCCACACCGCCATGGGCAGCGCACCGGCATAGACCTCGAATCCCCCGGGCGCCTTGAGCGCCTCGCCGTTGCGGTAGACGCCCTTCGCGTCGATGGTGTAGACCTCCATGGCGCGCTCGTAGGCTTCGCGGTAGGCCGGGGTGCCCGTCGCCTCGTAGGCCAGCCAGACCGTCTTCATGTTGTTGAAATGCGACCATCCGTCGCCCCAGGCTTTGCCGTCGTAGTCGCCCTCCTTCGAGAGAAGGCGGTCCATGGTCAGTTTTACCCAGGGAGTGTACTTGTCCACCATGGCTTGGTCATGCATCACCTTGCCCAGCTGCACCATCCATGCGGCCGCCTTGACCTCCAGGAACAGGCGGATGAAGTGGCGGCCCTTGTGCTCCGGTTCGAGCATGGCGTCGACGGCGTTGACCGCCTCAATCTGGGCCGTGCGGGCCAGCGGATCGTTGTACTTGCTCAGCAGGACGGCCGCGGACGCCAGTCCGGCGGGAATGGCGTTGACCATTTGCTGCGACGGGAACCCGTTGTGCATGAGCCGGCCGTTCGCGAGAAAGCGCTGCGCGTTGCGGAAGACGTACTCCAGATCGTCCTCGTTGATCCACTGGTACGGATAGTGCCACACGCGCCCTTTGGCCCCGCCGCCGTCG
>CAIJOU010000481.1 GCA_903822375.1 Candidatus Hydrogenedentota bacterium | reverse complement strand
TGGCCTCGGCAAGGACGGTTGCCGTGGTGGTGCCGTCGCCGGCGACGTCGGAGGTCTTCGAAGCGACCTCTTTCACCATCTGCGCGCCCATGTTCTCATACTTGTCTTCAAGCTCGATCTCTTTCGCAACGCTCACGCCGTCTTTTGTGACGGTCGGGGCGCCCCACTTCTTGTCGAGCACGACGTTGCGGCCCTTCGGGCCGAGGGTGGCCTTCACGGCCGCACTAAGTTTGGCGACGCCGTCAAGAACCTTGCGGCGCGCATTCTCTCCAAATTCAAGCTGCTTTGCCATAACTTGATATCTCCTGGGTTGGGGCGGAGGCCGCTGTTACTCGATCACCGCAAGGACGTCGTCCTCGCGCATGATGATGTGCTCTTCGCCGTCAATTTTCACTTCCGTGCCCGAGTACTTGCCCATAAGGATGCGGTCGCCGACCTTCACCTCAAGCGCAACGCGCTTGCCGTTGTCATCAAGGCGACCCGGACCCGCAGCAATCACTTTGCCCTCCTGGGGCTTCTCTTTGGCGGTGTCGGGGATGATGATGCCGCCGCGCACGGTGTCGCCGGCTTCTTCACGCTTGACCAGGATACGGTCGGCCAGGGGACGAACTTTCATTGTCGCCATTGTCTAATCTCCTTCTGTTGAGGTTGAAACACCTGAAAAACGCTTTGTTTTCGGCCCCGCCAGCGGGCGTTGCCATTTTGACAAAACTTTTCTGACCAACCGAAGCGTTTAGCACTCGACGGTCATGAGTGATAATAACATGCCCATGGCAGGATGTCAAGTCGCTCTGCCAGCGCAAATACTCCATGGCACCCAGCCGGCAAATCCGGCGAATCGGCAAGCATCCCGCTCTGCAGCAGTCTTGAAGCAATGAGGTCACTCCACGCGTTTGTCAAAATGACAATTCACGTCTCTCCGCCTCCTGGATGGATGCCAGCAGTCCATTTGCTCCCTTCCCGGCCCTTTGTCCCATGCTTGCTTGTCCCGCCATTTGAAAAAAGGGGCCGGCTTTGCCAATAATGACTGGGCTTGCACGGGGATGGGCACAGGGGGCCGGGGCTGTTTGGGAGCACAGACGGCATGGGATATTCCCAGTGAGAAAGAAGCTGCTTGTTGCCTTGGTACTGCTCGTCGTTGCGGGGGCGGCGGGTGTCGGCTCTTTCTTTTGGCTGTTGCTGCACCGCGCACCGGGCGAATTCTTTGATTCCAACGGCGTGCCCATCTATTACACGGTGGAAGGAAAAGGGGAGCCGCTTATCCTCATCCACGGCATCGGCGCCAACGCGGACCTGAACTGGCGCCGTCCGGGTGTCACGGGACTGCTTGCCCGTGATTTTCAGGTCATTTCCTTTGACCTGCGCGGACACGGCCTCAGCGGACAGCCTGCCGACCCGTCCCAGTACGGCACGGAACTGGTCGAGGACGTGGTCCGGCTCATGGACCATCTGCACATCGCCAAGGCGCATGTGGCGGGCTACTCTCTCGGTGGATTTATCGCGTTGAAACTGGTCACGACCCATCCGGACCGCGTGCGCAGTGCGGCCTATTGCGCCTCGGGATGGTCCGACGCCGCCGACCCGACAGAGTTGCCCAACCCCTATGCGGAGCCCGTGCCGCCCGGCGAAAAGAAAGTAAAGACTCCCCCGGCGGTGGCGGCCTCTGTGCTGCCCGTACCCGCCGTCACCCAGAAGACGCTCTTCAATCGCGTCCGGAACTGGGTCGGTGACCGCATCGTGAACAAGACCGCGCTCAAAGCACTCAAGAAAAGCTACGGTGCCCTGCGCGTTCCGGAAAGCGCCCTCAAAGAGAATGATGTTCCTTCAATCTGCCTTGTCGGTAAACGGGACGGGCTGTATTATCTGGCCGAAGCGCTTCATGATCGGATGGCCAATCTGGAATATGTGCGCATAGAGGGTGCCAACCACTTCACGACCCCGTTTTACGGCACATTCCAGAGCGGACTGGACGACTTCTTTATGCGCCACCGGATACCTGTCAGCCCGTGAACTCGCGCACGGTCTGGAGGATGATCCCGGCCACCACGGACGCCAATCCGAAGCAAATCACCACGGCATAGAGCGCCAGCAGCGCCTGGGACACGCGCCGCAGTGTTCGGTCCCACCCCCCGGCCATGGGAAGCGCGCCCAACAGCGCCACGGGCATCGACAGAAAGAGCGCCCAGAACAGCAGGCTGCCCTGCTGCCCCAAGTACCACCCCCACTGGCCGAGTTCGGGCACCGGGCGCTTTGCCCAATGCTCCATGGCAAAGGCCACTCCTTTGAACGTGTATTTTGCCCCCAGATGCAGTCCCACGGCAACCAGCAATGTCGCCGCAAGCCGCCACACAAGGCGCAGCCGACGCAGATGACCCGCCGCCGGCAGCGCACCTGTCGTGCTGAGCCACAGATAGGCGGCTGCATAGGCCAGCAACGCCAACGGCGCCGTGACCAACCCGATGAGCACCACCATAAAGCGCACCACCCCTGGCGGCATGCCGAAGCGCTCCGCGGCCCAGTGGCAGACCCCAAGCCAGCGCTGATTGGGACTGCTTTCCGGGCTCCGGTTCGCTTCGGCCCGCGCCGCCGCCAGCACCTCCCGCGCCACGGCATCGGGCGAACCGGTCCTGCGAATGGCTTCGCGCACGGTCTCGTCGGAAAGTACCCCTTCCCCCTCGCCGCGCAAATAGCCCTCAATGCGCCCGCGCACCCGGGCCACCGCGCTGTCGATGATCTTGGGCCCGGCGTCGCCTTCCAGCGAGCGCATCACCTCGCTGAGGTAGCGATCCACCAACCATTCCTGCTTCTGTGTCAACCGCATGCCGTGATCCCCGATCTCACGCCAGTATACGAATCGCGTCGTGTTGGGTCCAGAATATCATCATGGCTTCTTTGCGGGAACAATCCGGACCGCCGCATCGACATGGAATGACGGCGACGCGAGTTCGAGTTTGCCTCCATGGCATTCGGCACTTGCGCTGCCCGTCACCGTGCCGGTCTCCGGGTCCGACCATGTCACCTCATAAGCGCCTTCGGCCAAGCCCTTCAGCGTCAGCGTCGTCTCGCAGGGCTGCGGCTCGGCAACACCGTGGCCGTGCGGATACTCATAGCGACGGTCCACCAGATAGACCAGGGCGGTCCTGCCGTCGGTCATGGCTATAGGGTCGGCACCCAAATTGCGGTCCTGGCCGACTCCGGATGCCGCGTCCCGGTCCGCTTCAGACGCCCCCGGGACGGGGGCCGGTTCGGGCGGTGTGGCCGCCACGGCCGGATACCACGCCGCAGACCCAAACCCGGTGTCCTTAATGAAGTTGGACAGGGAACTCCACAACCTGTAACGGTTGTGTGTTTGAAGTCCCTCCCACCACCAGGGCATGACAGTGCCTGCCGTGCCTGCAAGCAGGCCCGTCCAAAGCCCCTGGCGCAGGCACCAGTCATTTGGATCGAGTTCGTGTCCGTCATTTTTGTAGGTCGCGCCAAACTCGCCGATCACCATCGGCCGCCTGTAACGTTCTGCAAAGCGTTGCGCGGTTTCGACAACATACGGCCCCAGTCCCTTGCGGACGCTGTCGTAGTAGAGATGGTACTGGGTGAAATCCAGCGCGGGCACCTCCCACATTTTCCGGTCCTCGACCTTGCCGCCGAAACTGGTGGTGAGGGGATGATGGAACGGGTCCATGCCGTGCAGAACATTGGCCATGTCCCCGTGCCACCGAACGACATCATCCCGCTTGAGCTTTGAATAGACATTGTTAATCTCGTTGAAGAATTCCCAGCACAGTAGCGAGGGGTAGGCGCCGTAACGGCCCACCATGTAGCGGAGCCGCTTTTCATAAAGTTTGCGCGCATCGGGATTGGTGAAGAAATCGTTCTGTTTGGCGCAGGGTCCGCCCTGGGTCTGGTTGTAGGGGTGGGTGGGCCAGTAGTCGTTGCCGCCCCACATGTCCTTCTCATCCTGGAAGATGCCGTGGAAGTCGATGCAAAGCATCACGCCCACCCCTTTTTCCGCCGCCACCCCCATCGCATGGTCCAGCCGCCATGCCTGCGTCTGGTTGTAGTTCAGCCGCTCGCCCGGCATGACCTCAATTCCGAAGGCAAGGGGCCACATCCACAGGCGCGTGAAGTTCATGCCCGCATTGCTGAAGGCGGACAGCCAGTCATCGTAGTCGTAGGTACCGCGCCCGCCGGGCCAGCACAGATTACTGCCAAGCAGGGGCATCGGGGTGCCGTCATTGTATTGGAGAAAACGCTTGGATTGCGGCTCAACCCGGATATAGCCGTGCATCGGGGCCTGTGCAGCAAGAACCTCCACCGTGGCGGAGCCTGCGGGTGACGGTGCCGCCCCGCCCTGTCCCAGCAAGAAATCACAGTGGTGCGTTCCGGACTCCCACGGGGTAAAGCGGACATGCCACCCGGGTTCGCCGACCGATTGCAGGGTCTCCCTTTCATCGGTGAGGGCGCGGGTGAACTCCTGCTTCCAGAAGGCCGGAATCCGGACGGTCTTCCCGGCGGGGTCGGAAAACACCGCATCCAGAAGGATTGCATCGGGGTCGAAAGGGTTTCCCGGCGGCTGGCCCGCACCGGCGATGCGGAACTCACAGCATCGCCCTGCACGGACTTCCGCGTCCATGGGTTCAAGGGACAGGGAACCCAGTCCCAGTGCGCCTGCGATGAGTAGGCAGCTTAACATCGGGGATTCTCCGAAGGATGGGGTTGGTAACCCTTTAACCGACTGGCACATGGGGTCTTCTTGCTCTTGCTCATAATCTTGCTCCTGCTCCAGTTTGTGAATTATGGGCAGTTCTCACTCATTCGAACAAGATTAAGAGCAGGAGCGAGAGCAAGCGAAGATCCAGGCAGCCTACGCTTATCGGCTAAACAGTCACTGGGGTTGTATGCGTCTTCCGGCCGGACCCTGTTCAGCGCACCACCATCGGCCCGAACATTGCCAGGAGGATCAACACAATCAGTAGGGTGACAAGCGTGAAGAAAAACGCGCTGGGACGCTGTCTCAGTTCAATGCCGAGAAACTTGGCGATTTCGGGCGACTCGTAAACGAGTACGGATTCGATGGGTTTCCAATCGCCTATCCTGTCGCGCCGACACCGTGCATCGCGCGGAACCGCCCCGTTTGCAAGCGCGCGAAAGGCCGCGTCCGAATCGGAGGCCTCATAGATGACCTCGCCGTAGGAGTCGACAAACTGCCACACATGGCCAAGATCGAAACGGGTCCGGTAGTCAAAAACCCACTGGGAGAGTGCGCTGCGCGCCTCCGGCTCGGTTGCGGGTGTGTCCAACCGTTCCAGAAATGCCAAGCCCTGTTTGGCATCTCCGTTTCGGCCGCGAACCTCCGCCAACACGCGGATGACGGACAGATTCCCGGCGCCACCCTTCTCGTAGGCCTTGTTAATCTGTTCAGCCGCAAGCTTTTCGTTGCGGAGCGGCGCCGGCGCGTCAAGATACAGCTGGGCAAGCAGACGGTGCGCCGAATAGTGACCCGGATGCTGCAGGAGATGCACATTCAGAAGCCGTTCCGCATCGCCGTACTCGCCGCGCTTCATCATCTTCTCTATCGCGACAAGTTCCTGCGTCACTTCCCGGGTGGCCACCTGCCCGGGATGAGCATCCCGGTCCACCGCCATTGTGGCTGCAAAGGCCTCCTCATGAACGGCGGCACTGAGGGATGTCCCCACGGCAATCTGGTCGGGGTCCACCTGCAACAGCATGGACACTGTTTGCCCGGCGCGAACGAGGTTTATGGGGGTTTCCGTGGTGCCAATGCGCAGAATGGGGGCCGTGGTGCGCCGGTTACCCGGCGCGATGATGATAAGATCGTCGTTCACGTGAAACACGCCGGAACGGATATGGGCCATGATTGTGCACTGATCCGTCGAGACGGGATAGACCCCCTGAACCGTCAGCACATTGGCCGTGGGCCCGTCTTTTGACTTGGAATTCGGGGCAGGGGTGGCCGTGCGGGGTTGTTGAACCTTGTTGATCGCTTCACGCAGCCTGTCCATGGCCTCCGCTTCAATCTTGCCGTCAAGCCGCTGTGCGCACTGTTCCGCCTCTTCCTTGCGGCCCAGTCCGGCCAGACAAAGTGCCCGTTGGTAATTCACATGGCGGCTGTTGGGGCGCTCCCGATCGATCTGGTCGAGGATGTCAAGCGCAGCGGCACAGTCATTTTCGCTAAACAAGGTTTGCGCCCGGTCGTAGAGCGCCTTGGCTTCATCGTTCGTCATGCCTAACTCCCACACCCGTAAGAAAAGACACTTCTCCCTGTATACAAACCTAAGCCAACCCGACACTTATAATACACGTTTTCTTCGCTTAATGCGACTGTTTTGCGGCGCACTTTCTTTCGGGGATTCACTTCGGCACAGACCCGCCGTCTGGCGGGTGGCTCCCTGAAGCTCGAAGTGACCGTCCCGGAGGCGGCTTTGGGAGGGGGAACTGGCGCCGAACTTCTCACGACATACTATTTGTGTCGAACGAACCGAATGAGCCCCGCCAGGTCCAACGGCTGCGGGTTCGGGCGGTAGTTCAGATAATAGCCGGTAATGCGTTTACCGATTTCGGGCTCGATTCCCGCCAAAGGCAGATAGTTGATGGGATAGCCGATATAGGAGGGCTCCAGCGCAGCTTCGCCCGTTATGCTGGTGAGAAGAATCCCGTCACTCCGGCGGGCCGGGCCGTTGAGCACCATTTTGGCAAATTGGGCAAGGTCGTCCCTGGTAAACACCTGGTCTTCCTGTGCCAGCAACAGGGGCAGGGTGAGGGTCAGTCCAGCATGGGAACTGTCCTCGCCGTGGATGGATTCGCGGGGCTGCTCCGCGGTGACGGGCTGGTCGGACAGTTGATAGGGCCAGTACACGGCACCGTCGGGAGCATGAATGAAGCGGTTGCGCAGGTACCGGCCGATGGCGAGAGCGCGGTCGCGATAGACGGTGTCGCCGGTCCTTTTCCACGCGAGCCACAGTGCCCAGCCCATGGCACTCTGGCGGTTGGCGGGAATCGGCTTGTTTTCGAGAGAGTTTTCCTGGTCCATGCCGAGGTAGTATCCCGCGCCGGACTCGGGGCCTTCGCGCCACTGTCGGTCATGAACAGCCAATGCGTCAAGACACACCTGAAGCAGGCTGCCATGCTCGGCGCCGAGGGATTCGTTGAACGCGGACACGCCCCCCGCGAGGAGAAGGAAGTCGAGCAGTTGGGCGGTAATGATGCCCGTATGCACCGCAAACACTGCACGGCCGCGTTCCGCGTACTTTTCACAGCCCCACGCCTTGACCACGCGGCCGGTGAACAACTGCTTCCCGCGTTTGTGGTCGGTGGCGGCGGCCACGGCACGCACGAAGCGCAGGTTGGCCTCCAGGTACTTCACGTCGCCGGTGGCACGGTGCATGTCATTGAGGGCGCGCATGTAATAGGACAGCGACCAAGCGATGGCCGCGGAATCGTTTTGTACGTCCTTCAGGTTCTTCTCCAGACTGGGACCCAGGAAAAGCGCGTCGAAGCGCCCGGGAGAGGCATAGGCCTCCAAGGCGGGAGGCGACTCCACCTTGGGGAACTTGTCGGTAAACCTCTTCACATAGGCCGCTTCCTCTTCGGCGGGATCAACGGCAAGCGCCGCGCCGGCAAGCAGCACCATGCCGCAGGCAAGGACCGCGGCCCATGCGCGGATTGGACAAACGGACATAGACGGAACTCCCTGAGCAACCCTGCGCGGCATTCGGCAGAACGATACGGCGCCACGGATTTTCAGTAGATGTGCTTTTTTTGCATCAGAATCAACTGGGCCAGTTCGATGGGTTGCGGATCGGGCTTGTAATTAAGGTAGAAACTGACCACCTCTTCTTTGATCCCGGGGTCATACTTGGCCAGCGGCAGCCAGTTGCAGATGAACCGGATGCGCCCGGGCTTTGAATAGGCGTTGCCCGTGATGTCGCCGAGAAATACCCCGCCACCCAACCGTGCGAGACCGTGCATGACCGTCCTGGCAAGACGCTCCATGTCGCTTCGGAAAAACACCTGGTTGTCGGCGGCCAATGCAAAGGGCAGCATCATGGTCAACCCCGCATGCGACGTGTCCTCACCGTACACCTCCTCTCGCTGTTTCTCCTCGCGGACGGGCTGTTCGGACAACTCGTAAGGCCAGTAAAATGCGCCATCCGGCGAGGGGACCAGGCGGTTGCGGATGAAGTGGCCCACGGCGAGCGCCCGGTCGCGATACGCGGTGCCTCCGGTGTACTTATAGGCAAGCCAGTGGGCCCAGCCCATGGCGCTCTGGCGGTTGCCGGGCAGGACCTTGCCTTCATACATGTTTTCCTGGTCCATCCCGATGTAGTGGCCGGCCTGGGGCTCGGGCCCATCGCGCCACTGCCGCTCATGGAATTCCATCGCATCAAACGCGGTATCGAGAATCGCCTTGTGCTCAGCGCCCAGTGCCGAATCAAAGGCGGGGGACTGTCTGGCGGTCAGCAAGAAATCAAACAGCGCCGCGCAAATGAGTCCCGTGTTCACCACCAGGGCCGCGCGTCCGCGCTCGGCGTATTTTGGAGACCCCCAAGTGGGGGCGATCTTCCCGGTGAACAGCGCTATCCCCCGCTTGTCATCGGTACAGGCCACCGCCGCCCGCACGATCCTGAGACTGGCATCCAGGTATTTCACGTCGCCTGTGGCTCGGTACATGCAGTCCAGCCCGCGAATGTAATAGGTGAGCCACCATGCCAGGGCGCCGTCATCGTTTGTGTGGTCTTTGAGGTTCTTTTCCAGGTTCTCGCCAAGCCACAGTTTGTCAAAGCGCTCGACCGTGGCGTATTGCTCCAGGGTTGGAACAGGGTTAACTTGCGGATACAGGGCCAGGAAGCTCTGGAGGTATCTTGCCTGGGCTATCTCCTCGTTATAGGCAAACGCGCCGGCGCTGACGCACAAAAACAAGAGGAGCACATTGAGAAACCCCGCCACGGCAATCTTGCGGACAAGGCCCATTGCTGTCAACTCTCCTCTATTGGAAGCCGCGCCGCGCGGGCACCCTTCATTTCCCGCCGCCTGCGGCAGGCAAACCAGCCGCCATGTCCGCACTGGTCAGCGAGGGACACCAGTATTTCTCGATATGCTTTACAACGAGTTCGGTCCCCTCATTGTGGGACACCTTCGGTGGGTAAGCGGGGTTGTACATGGTGTCTGTAAGGTCGCGAACCAAGGCGCAGTTGAAACCCCACCGGGTCATCTGCCGAATTCCAAAAGAGCGGCCAAGCACGCACATGTTGGTGTGAACACCCACATAAATGACGTTCTGAATGCCATGCTGCCGGAAATAGTTGTAGATTTCGCGTCCCTCCTCCGAAATACCGTCCTCGTCGGCGATGGCAATTGCGGGGTGCTGCCGCGTCCAAGCCTTGTAGAACTTCTCATTGCCGGGACAGCCGCCATCCTTGTCGTGAATGGGCAACGGCGGCTCCTTGACCTCCTTCGGTGCGGGCGGGTCCGCCATGGGCGCAGTCTGCATGCGGCGGCGCTGCACGGAATCCTGATAGAAGCCTAGCGTTTCAGAAGGGCAATGGATTACCAGCACTCCGGCGGCGCGGGCTTTCTTGAGCAGGTCATCCACCTTTGGGGCCAGCGCTTCGACGCCCGCAGTGGAAAAGTCGCACCAGTGTTTGTCCCACATGTCGCAGACAATGACCGCGGTTTCGGCGGAAGGCCATTCGCGGGTGATCTTTTTGCCCGGCACGCTGTCTGAAGTATCGACGAGACGGGTCCGCATGACAAGATGAAGCGTCCCCGACTTTGCCGACCGCGGCGTCGGCATGGGAAGCTCCTTCCGAACCACGGCCCGGGCGGCCGTCCAGAAGAGGGCATTGGCAATCATGCGGCAAAACGCGCTGTTCTCAAAATCACCTACACCGCCCAGTGAGGTGTAGAACACGCGGCCGCCGTTGTGCATGCGGGTCCATGCGATGGGCTGACGACCGCCTGAGTCGGGCGTGCGGCCCGTCATCAGCACGGTGGCGTCCTTGGCGATGTCCGCGTTCTTGTACAGACTGTACCGGGAACGAAACGTTTCGACCTGCTCCAATACGGGGTGCCCCCTGCCGTCGGGCATGACGAAGGTCTCGATGGTCGGCCCCTCATCAAAGTGGCCATTGTAGTCGCCTCCCAGCACTTCCTTGTCGAAGGCGAGCCATTTCTGGAAACCGTGGCTGGCCGTGCGCACAGCGACGAGCGGTTTGCCCGAATTGCAGTACTTCTTTATGCGGTCAAGCTGCCCGCCCTTGAGTTCCAAGCGGCGCGTGAAGAAAAGCGCCGCATCGCAGGAATCGAGCGACTCAAGTCCCGGAACGTTATCCCAGCCCAAGGCGCACAGCAGCGTGCAGTTCACGTCGAAGTTCTTTTCCAGCCAGTCCTTGAAGATGCCCAGGGCCGTGTCCGACTTGTATTCAAACGAGCCGGACACCAGGCAAACATTGAGGGGGCCTGCGTGGGCCGGAGCGGCCCCCGCGCACAGGCACAGAACGGCGAGCAGGGACAATCCGCTTCGCATGACAAACCTCCGCATCTGTTCGGGTTCGGGTGTCAAACCTGTTCGGGGATGGCAAAGGACTCGCGGTATTCGCGCTTGACAAGTTTGTTGACCTCGTCATCGCCGACGATGGTCTGCGACTGCGGGTCGATGACCATGCGCCTTCCGCCGACGCGCACGCCCATGTTGCCATAGTGGACAAGCAGGTTGGTGGTGACCCCTATCTCGATGTCGGCGTTTGGCTTGTTGCGCGTGCGCACGCAGTCGAGGAAGTTGCTCCGGTGCTCCTCGTTGGCCTGGCGCCCGTAGAACTTGTCCTTTTCCTTGCCGTCGGCCGTGATGACCTGCCACCCACCGCCGTGGCGGCCGAGGTACATGAGTCCCTTGGTGCCGTAAAACTCGATGCGTGTGGCGTTGGTGGGCCAGAACGGGAACAGGTCACCATTGCGCACGGCATCGGACTCTTTGATCATGTACGGCGCGTA
>CAIJOU010000480.1 GCA_903822375.1 Candidatus Hydrogenedentota bacterium | reverse complement strand
CGACGCGGGCGTCTGGCAGGCGTTTCCGCGCGATGCCAGCGTGGTGCCGATCATCCAGGATGGTCGTTGGAAAATTGAACCGAATCCGGTGGACTGGGTGATCCGTGACGAGTTTGCCGCACCGCTTGGCATCCGCCGCAACAAGGACAACGGCCTCTGTTCGGTCCTGATGGCGCGGCCGGAGGACTGTTTCTGCGTGATGACGCCGAATGCGGGCGAAGGCCACCGCTCGCTGTACCTGTGCCAGTTCGGCCGCGACGTGAAGGCGGGCGAAAGCGCCTCCGCGCATGCACGGCTCGTGGTGCGCGCCTTGCCCAAGGACGAGGACGCCGTTGCGCTCTACTCGGCATTCATCAAGAAGTAGACACGGTGTTGGTTTTGCCGACTATACCCACAGGTTCGGGCATGCACTGGAAAGAAGGATTGACTTCATGTTTCATGTAGTGGCAAGCGTGCGTTTGAGGAAAGGGAAGAGCGTTCTTTGGACCGCGCAAACGGGACTGCTGCTCGCGGCGGCAACCCTGCTCCTTGCCGCTCCCGCAACATCAATGGCAGCCGACGATATGGCCGGAAAGCCTCTCGACCGCCCTTACGAATTGGATTTTCGCTTTGCGCCGCCCCAGTGGCAGACGGCCATTTGTCTCGTGGACGACTGGCAAAAGACGCTGGTGGACAAGTCGGGCGACCTGCTCTACGACTACCCGGGACCGTTTGGTGATTTCGGAACGCGGGTGCAGGCCGGATTTGCAGACGGTGACGCTGAATGGGTTTCGCAGACCCTCGAAGACGGCCGCACACCCATATTGACGACCCTCCTGCGAAAAGGGCCGCTCGAGATGGAACTGTGCGCATTTGCGGTGGCCGGTGACAGCCTGAAGGCACTTGCGCCTCCGGACCCGGCCCTGTTGAAACAGAACCAGTCGCGCGGCATCGAGACCGTCGGTGACCACGGCCCGCAGCCGGGATGGGCGGCACCGGACCGGTCCGTTGACCCGGTATTCAGCGACGTGGACGTGGGCATGGGCCATTCACTCCGTTACCGGTTTGCGGCACAACCCAAGCGGCAGTACTGGGTGATCTTTGGCCTTTGCGAGGGCTGGTGGTCCGAGAAAGGCCAGCGCGTGCTTGACCTGAAGGTTGAAGGCAAGACCTGTGAAACGGTTGACCCCGTCAAGAAGGCGGGAAAGAACAGGCCCTTTGCCGTCAGCGTTAAGGCCCGCGACGATAACAAAGACGGGTTTATAGACATCGAAGTGGCCGCGGCGGCCTCCGCAAAAGATGCGAACACCATCCTCAACGCGCTGTGGGTGTTCGAGCAGAAGCCGGAGGACAAAGCGATTGTCAGCGGCGCGGCCACATGCGGTGCCTGCGCCTATTTGTCCTGCGGCGGCGCGCTGCCTGTGCCGAAGGGCGCGCCACGTGTCGACCTGGTGCGCGTGACAATTCGCAACCGCGGCATTGCGGCCGAAAGTGCCGCGGCCCGCATTCGAATCCAGTCCGACCGCGCCCTTGCATATGACCAGGCCGCGGGCACGGTGCTGCTGCACGGCCTGCCCTTTGCCACAGTCTCGCGCAACACGGCTGGGAGACTGGACGGCCGGTTGCTGTTTCTGGACCTGCCGCCGCAACGGCTTGAACCGGGCGCCGACGACACGTTTATCGTGGCCGTGCACCGCAGTGCGGCTGCGCGCGTCTGGACGGTGGAGGAGGCGGAGGCAGCACTGGCTTCCACCCGGACCTATTGGCAGTCCGACATACTTCCCCACGGCGTGCTTTCGGTTCCTGACCCGCAGGTTCAGGCACTGTTCGATTCCTGTGTGCGCAACATTTGGCAGGCCCGCGAGGTCAAGGACGGTCTTCCGGCCTTCCAGGTGGGCCCGACCTGCTATCGGGGCCTGTGGATTGTGGACGGTGCCTTTCTCCTGGAAGCGGCGGCGATGGTCGGCGCGGGCGATCAGGCGCGCGCCGGAATTAAATACACCCTGGGCAAGCAGAAGGACACGGGCGCGTTTGAGGTGCTGTCGCCCAAGTACTACAAGGAAAACGGCATCGTGCTGTGGACCTGTGTGCGGCACGCACTGCTGACGCAGGACAAGGATTGGCTCAATTCGGTCTGGCCGCAACTGGAGAAGGCCGTGGCGTACATTCAGACGCTGCGGCAACGCTCGGGCGACAATCCAGAGTGGCTGTGCAAGGGGTTGATTCCGCCGGGGGACATTGACGGGGGCCTGTCGAACCCGCGGAATGGAGAGTACACCAACGTCTACTGGAGCCTGCTGGGGCTGAAAGCGGTGATCAATGCCGCACACTGGCTCGGCAAGAACGACGAGGCAGATGCCTGGCAACGCGAATACGACGACTTCTACGACCTGTTTCGCAAGACCGCCGTGCGCGATATGCGGCAGGACCCGTCGGGAAACAGCTATCTCCCCATTATCATGGACAACATAGGCCGTGAACTGCCGCAGCGCGCGCAGTGGGCATTCTGCCATGCGGTCTATCCCGGCCAGTTGTTCGACAAGAGCGACCCGCTCGTGGCCGGGAACCTGGCCATGCTTGCCGCCACCGAGCAGGAGGGGATGGTCTACGGCACGGGCTGGGCCGAGAAAGGCTTATGGAACTATTTCGCGTCCTTCTATGGCCACGCCTGGCTGTGGCAGGGTAACGGACAGAAGGCCGGGCAGGCCCTGTACGCGTTTGCAAACCACGCCGCGCCCACGCTGGTCTGGCGCGAGGAGCAGACGCCCAAAGGGCAGCGTTTCAGCAAGGTGGGCGACATGCCGCACAATTGGGCGAGCGCCGAATTCATCCGGTTGCTCATCCATCTGCTGGCGCTGGACCGCGGCAACGAACTGCATTTGTTTGAGGGCATGCCCGCCGCATGGGCGAAATCCGGCATGACCACCGCGCTTACCGGAGTTACCACGCCTTTTGGCGCATTGACCATAACGCTCGGCGTGTCCGGGGACGGCAAAGAGGCCGCGCTGCATGTGAAGCCCCTGAGCGACGCCTCCTGTTCGCGAATTGTGGTGCATCTGGACCAATGGACGGGCGACACAACCGGGAAGGTGCTCGAACTGGACCCGGGCAAAGAGAACGACTTGACGATTCCGCTTCATGGAAATCCGGTCTAGGAGGACACGGCAGTACAGGGAGCAACAGGCAGATGAAACAAGGCATCTCAAGTCGGTTGGTCCTGAAGGGAATGGTCTGCGACATCAAGGCGGGCGTGGCTGCCGCAGTGCAGGCCCGGCTTGTGCCGCGGGATGTCGTGGGACTCCACGGGCTCCAACGGAAGGAGATGGTACGCTCACGATGAGGATTCATGTCATGGACTAGGTGGTGCGTGGGGAAAACAAGGGGATAATTGTGCTAAAGTATGGGTAGCCCACTCGTCGAGGACGGGTACTGGAGAAGATTGTATGTTTAGGTATGTGTTAATTGTTTGCTGTGCAATGACTTGGCCCTTGGGGGCTTTTGCCCAAGACGGGGTGATGGGCGATGTGATGTCTGGGAAATTGGTCAATCCCTCGGTGGGGGTATGGGCCTGGTACGAAGTCAAGGATACCGCCTCAGGAGAGCGTCTTTTCCTGCGGCAGGCGGTGGTGGGCGAGACCAAGGTTGACGGAAAGAACGGATACTGGATCGAAACCGAGGTTGTTCCGCATGTCGGCTATCCAATCATCTACAAAATGCTGCTGACGGGCCCCGCCGGAGACCCGAAGAACATCCACAAGGTCATTGTTCGTGAGGGGGCGAACGGTCCGCAGGAGATGGCCGTTGACCCGTCGGCGCCGCCTTCGAAGGGGCTCGGTACGGGTGACCGAAAGGCCGCTGGCAAAGAGAATATGGAGCTTGCCCAGGGGTCTGTTGAGGCGGAGCACGTTGTTGTTGAGCAGAACGACAAGAAGACGGAACTGTGGACCAGCGACAAGGTGCCGCCGATGGGGATTGTGAAACTGGTCTCAACGGACGGTGAACTCCTGCTTCAGCGCTATGGCAAGGGCGGGCCTGACGGCGAAAGCGCCATGGACAAGAAGCTTGACCTGCCCTCCGCCAAGGGGGAGACGAAGGTTACGGTAAAGGTCAACGGGGAGAACCGGGATGTTCCCCAGGACAACCCCCAACCCGCCGGGAATGCAACAGCCGCGGCTGACGTTAAGAATACTCCGGAAAAGGCGGCCCCGGCCCCCGCCGCAAAGTCGTCTGGCAAATCGAAACAGGACAGCGCGGCGCAAAAGAAGAACTTCTCCAAGAAGAAGGATGCCCAATAGCGCAATGAACCCACGGCATCCGCCGAGGCGGGTGCGGAGGATTGACCGCGATGCTTAACTTGGCGCATTTTCTGGATGTTACTGCGAAGAAGGGGCCCGATACCACCGCCGTTATTCTGGACGGCATGCGCATGAGTTACCGCGAATTGGCGGGTTTTGCGCACCGGGTTGCGAACGTGCTTCGCGACAAGGGCATCGGGAAGGGCGACCGTGTCGCGATGATGATCCCGAACACGCCCCACTTTCCCATCCTCTATTATGGCATTCTCCACGCAGGGGCGGTGGTCGTGCCGGTAAACGTCCTTTACCAGGAGGACGAAATCCGGCACTACTTGATCGATTCCGGCGCGAAGGCGTTTTTTGCGTACAAGATGTTTGAGGAGCCGGCGCGCAAGGCCTTCCTCGCGTCCGATGAATGCAAACATTTCATCGTGGTTTCCACGCCGGACGACCTTTCCCAGCCGGAGGTCGGCGAGAATCTCATGGGTCTGGTGCTGGCGGCCGCAGACAGCTCCGACACGGTGCAGACCATGCCGGACGACACGGCGGTGTTTCTTTACACCTCCGGCACAACGGGCGCGCCGAAAGGCGCCGAACTGACCCATTTCAACATTTTCTTCAACGCTTACCATACCTGCCGAAACATCGTGCGTGCCCAGGAAGGCGATGTGGCGCTGGTGACACTTCCCCTCTTTCACTCCTTTGGGCAGACCTGCCTGATGAATGCCAGCATTCTTGGGGGGATCACCATGACCATGTTGCCGCGTTTTGAGACGGAGAAGGCCATGCAGGTAATCGCCCGGGACCGGGTGACGATGATGGCGCTCGTGCCGACCATGTACTTCTTCATACTCAGCAATGAGAATTGGGCAAAGTATGACTTCAGTTCCGTGCGCATCGCGGTTTCCGGCGGCGCGGCGCTGCCCGAAGAAGTGCACCAGCGTTTTCGCGAACGCTACGGCATAACGATTCTGGAGGGCTACGGCCTTTCCGAAACGAGCCCCGTGGCGTCCTTTACCGAGGAAGGCGAGGAGGTGCGGGTGGGGTCCATTGGACGGCCGATTTGGGGAGTGGACATGCGCATCATGCGCGATGACGGGGATTTCGCGGAAACGGATGAGGTGGGTGAGATAGTCATTCGCGGGCACAATGTCATGAAGGGTTACCATAACAATCCGCAGGCCACGAAATCCGCGATCATCGACGGATGGTTCCATACGGGCGATGTCGGGCGCTGCGACAGTGACGGCTATTTTTACATCATTGACAGGAAGAAGGACCTTATCATACGCGGCGGGATGAATATTTACCCGCGCGAAATTGAGGAGGTCCTCTATCGGCATCCGAAAGTGCGCGAGGCTTCCGTGGTGGGGATCCCGGACCGTGCGCGCGGCGAGGAGGTCAAAGTCTACGTGTCGGCGAAGGACGGGGACACGCTTACCGCCGGCGAGGTAAAGGTGTTTCTGGAGGAGCGCATGGCCAGTTACAAGTGGCCCCGCGAGATCGAGGTGCTTGAAGAATTGCCGAAGGGCCCCACGGGAAAGATACTCAAGCGTGAACTGAAGCTGCGCGGAACGCAGCATTCCTGATCAGTCGGAGCACTGAACAAAGAACGGGCGGGAAACCCTCTTAAGGATTTCCCGCAGATCGG
>CAIJOU010000479.1 GCA_903822375.1 Candidatus Hydrogenedentota bacterium | reverse complement strand
GCCGCGGAACTCATCCGCGAACTGCTGGTTGAGATGGGCGAGGACCCGGAACGTGAAGGGTTGCGCAAGACCCCGATGCGCTATGCCAAGGCCTTGGATTTCCTGACTTCGGGCTACCGCAAGGACATTCACGAAATCATCAACGGTGCGGTGTTCGAGGCCGAGTCGAACAACATGGTCATCTCGCGCGACATTGAGCTGTACAGCCTGTGCGAACATCACATGCTGCCCTTCTTTGGCCGCGTCCACGTGGGGTATATCGCCCGCAAGAAGGTGATCGGCCTGAGCAAGATCGCCCGCATCGTTGATTTCTACTCACGACGGCTGCAGATTCAGGAACGGCTCACGGCGCAGATTGCGCGGGCCATCATGGACCACACCAAGGCGGAGGGCGTAGGCGTGGTGGTCGAATGCCGCCACCTGTGCACCATGATGCGCGGCGTGGAAAAGCAGAATTCGGTGATGACCACGTCGTCGGTGCTGGGCAGTTTCCATGACGACGCCATCACGCGCACCGAGTTTCTGCAATTGATCAACCGCGACGTGAGCCGCTGAGGATAATTACGAATTATGAATTATGCATTGCGAAACAGCTATCTTCTTGCCGCTTTGCTGCTCGTTGCGGCATTGGCGCATGCGGCGGATGTCCGGCCCATTCCGCGCGAACCGCGTCAGGGCGGGATGTATGTGGTGGCGCACCGGGGCGCGCATGAGGGGATCCCGGAGAACACGCTGGCGGCCTATGCAAAGGCCATCGAAGTGGGTGCGGACTTCGTCGAAATCGACACGCGCGCCACAAAGGACGGCCACATTGTCAGCATGCACAACGGCTTGATCGACGCATACACCAAAGACGCCAAGGGGCCGGTGGCTGGGTTTACACTGGCAGAGTTGAAAGCAATGGACATCGGCAGCCGAATCGGACCGGAATGGAAGAACGAGCGCATCCCCGAGTTGGGCGAGATTCTGGACCTGTGCAAGGGCAAAATCGGCATTTACGTGGACCTCAAGGCCGCGCCGGTCGACCAGATTGTCAAGATGCTGCGCGAGCGCGGCATGGAACGCGACGCTGTCTGGTACACGGGCGGAATCAACCTGACCAGGTTGAAGGAATTGTGCCCGGAATGCCTGCCCATGCCCGACCCGGGTGCGGAGCGCGGCCTGCAGCACATTCTGGACCGGACGAAGCCGCCCGTAATCGCGTCCGACATGAAGAGCCTTACCCAGTCCTTTGTGGAGACCTGCCACAAAAACGGCGCCGCGGTCATCGTGGACGACGGTGGGCCGGACTCATGGGCAAAGATGCTTGAATGGAAGGTGGACGGTATTCAAACGGACAAACCTGCAGCACTTATAAAGCTGC
The DNA here is from genome assembly GCA_903822375.1 of Candidatus Hydrogenedentota bacterium. Classification (GTDB taxonomy): domain Bacteria; phylum Hydrogenedentota; class Hydrogenedentia; order Hydrogenedentales; family CAITNO01; genus CAITNO01. Next base: position 7,724 of record CAIJOU010000479.1, on the reverse strand, counting down.
TCAAGGAGCGCGGCGCAAAGTGAGTGAGATCGGCCACACCTACACGCAGCGCGTGCTGGAAGCACTGACGCTGGCTTTCGAACTGCACGGCGAACAGCGGCGCCGGGGACCGGAAAAGGTGCCCTATGTGACGCACCTGCTGGGCGTTGCCGCGATTGTGGGCGAGTATGGCGGCAATGAAGACCTGTTTATCGCGGCACTGCTGCACGATGCGGCGGAAGACCAGGGCGGACAGGAAACGCTTGACCGTATCCGGGAACAGTTCGGCCCGCGCGTGGCGGAACTGGTGCTGGCATGCAGCGACACGCTGGAACTGCCCAAACCGCCCTGGAAAGAACGCAAGGACAAGCACCTGGCCGAGGCCGCCACGGCCACCCCGGAAGTGCGCCTGATCCTGGCTGCGGACAAGCTGCACAACATGCGCTCCGTTTACCTGGGACTGCGCCAGCACGGCGAGGACACCTGGAAGGCGTTCAAGGGCGGCCGCGAGGGCAGTCTGTGGTACTACGAGTCTATGTACGAGGCCCTCTGCCAGGGATGGAACCACCCCATATTGGAGACGCTGAAGGAACAACTGGACGCGTTGAAGAGACTGGCAACGCGGGAAGATTGATCCTATACACTCCTTTCCCTCCTTGAATCCTATGCAGGGATTCCCCTTCGGGATATTCGAACGCGTCCAGCCCGTCCATGCGGTCCATCCTCCCTTCCCCCCCGGAGTCATCCGTCGCTGGAACGAAACCTTTCCCACATTCTATAGTGAGGAGCGTTTCGAAATTGAAAGGATTCCCGATGTTGCGCTGTGCTTCCCTTATCCTTTGCGTCTCCTTCCTTCTTCTTCCTGCCACACAAGCACAAACTGTCAAATGGTCCTTCCCCACCGCCACCACGGCGCAAGCCCCGACGCTCTATCCCGATGCGGAGAAACCCATCGGGGTAATCACCGCGATGGGAACGGAGGTGTTACTGCTGGACGGCAAGGGGCAGCCCGTGTGGACCGCAACACTTCCGGCCGCAATCACGCAACCCCTGGCCGTGGCGGACGTCGACGGCAAGGGAGACCCGGAAACGATGGCGGTGCTGGCGAACGGGACCTTGGTCTGTCTGGACAGTTTGGGCAAGACACGCTGGACCACAGACCTGCAGGCACGGAAACAGGGCCTGCAAATGCCGGCCGTAAGCGATGTTCACCCTTCGCCGGGATTGGAAACCGTGGTGAATCGGCTGGATGGCTGGGTATTCTGTCTGGCCGCCGACGGCCGTGTGCTGTGGCGCTTTTTCGGCGACCGTTTTCGCGCGGGCATTCCGGCCATCGGCGATGCGGACGGCGACGGCTTCGCGGAAATCCTTTACGGCACGGACAACGGCAACCTTTACTGTCTGGACGGGTTCGGCAGTGTCAAGTGGCGGTTCACCGATGACACCATGCCCTATGGCCGTGCAGGCGTCAACCTGGCGGACCTCGAACACAACGGGCGCGTGCAGGTGCTGTTCACACGGAGCAACGCCGGCAACAACACCTGCCTGACGGCCTTGGACGGCAGAACGGGAAAGTTGTTGTGGCGCGTCAAGGATGAGATGCAGAGTTACGTGGCCCTCGCCGCGGCCGACATGGACGGAGACGGGGCGCTGGAGGTGGTGCATGGGGACAAGGGCAACTTTGTATACTGCACCGACCCGGACGGATCGGAGCGCTGGCGCCGCGAACTGGCCGGACGCGGCATCTTTTCGCCGCCAACCATTGGCGATGTCAACGGTGACAACCACCCGGAGATTCTGGTGGGCGTGCGCGACAGTGACCCGGCCACGGGCGCGAGCCACTTTCTGGTGAACGACGATGGAACCCGCATCACGCCGCTGAAACTAGGCGGCAGCGGACAGATTGCCACCGCGATGGGCGACTTGGACGGGGACGGTGTGCTGGAAGCAATAGTCTGTGTGCCCAAGGCGGTGCAGTGCCTGTCGTGGGGCGGCAAGGGCGTGGTCATGTGGCCCTCACTGCGCGGTGATTCGGCGCTAACCGGCCGGGGCAATGTGAAGCCCGGAGTCCCCGCCGCCGCACCGGCCAAGGCGGTGCAGGGGATGCGCCTGGACATCGACAACCTCCTTGTGGGTGACAACGAAGTCCGCGCCGTTTGGAACACGCCTGCACCGGAAAAGGCGTGCCTTGAAGTCGCCGTCCGACGCGTCGACGCCCTTTCTGAAATTCGAATCATTCCCGCCTCCCCCGGCGCGACAGAGGCGTCCCTTGCGTTTCGCATACCGACTGGCGGCATGACGGTATTGAGCGCCCGACTTGTCGCCTCCGGTACGCCTGAGCCCCTGGCCGGATTTGAGGGAGGCCTTCCCACGGTGTCGGCCGATGAATGCTCCCTGGACACCGTGTCCAAGGCCTGCGAAAATGCCATCGCGGCGGCTAAAGCACACGTTTCGGGCGGCCTTGAACTGGGTCTGACACGCCTGACCACCCATCGCGATCAAGTGCGTAAACATGGAGACAAAGACGCCTCCGACCCGGCACTTGCCGAGGAAGCCAGCGCGTTGCGCCGTGAAGCGAAGAGTCTCTCCGGTCGCGCCGGTGCTTTGGCGGAGTTCTGGACGGAAGGAAACAGCGGAAGTTTCGTCTGCTGGCAGGATGAGAACCCCTGGGACATCTTTTCGCCCGATGTGGTGCCGGGAAAACTCCAGGCCGCGCCGCCGATTGCCATCACCGCGTTTGGCGATGAGTTCGAGGACGCGGCGCTAAACCTGCTCAATATCGCTGACCGCCCCGTGGACGTGCGGTGCACGTTCAGCAAGCCGAAATTCGGCGGCGGCGCGCCCGATAAGGACCCGGACCCGGCCAAACACGTCACACTGCGTCGCGGTGTCATGGTCTCCGCACCCAATGGGGGACAGGTGCTCGACGCGCTGCCGGAACTGGACCTGTCGCGCACCATTACGCTCTCTCCACTGGAGGCGTCGCAGCTGTGGTTGAGCGTGGACACGCACGGACTTGAGGCGGGCATGCACACGCTGACGCTGTATCTGGGTTCACTGGAGGAAAACTGCACGCTTCGCGAGGTCCCTGTGACCATCGAGGTGCTGCCGGTGCGGCTGCCCGAGGGCGTGTACGCGCAGATGAACTGGGTGGGCACGGACATCGCGGAAACGTCAGACCAGCAGTTGAAAGACATGCTGGACCATGGAATCAGCGTGGCCTACGGGCCGCATCTGCCCGTGGTATCGGTAGACGCGATGGGCGGGGCAGCAGGCGCGCCCAACTGGACCGGCTTCGACAAGTCGCTGGACCGGCTGCCCAAATGGTTCCAGATAACATTCATGAGTCCACCGGGGCTGCAATGGCCCGACGGCAAGGCACCCGCAGCGGACAGTCCGGAGGCGAACCAGGGCTTCGCCACGGCGGTGCGCACGCTCGCCGCGCACCTGGCGGAAAAAGGGTGGAACTATGACCGCTGGGTCTTCTACCCCTACGACGAGCCATGGCTGACAGGCCAGACGATCATCCCCGACCTGCGCAAGTTCTGCGAGCGGGTGAAGGCGGTTGACCCGAAAATCCGCAACTACGCCGATCCAACGGGCCTGATGCGCGTGCAGTATGTGGCGGTGTTCAAAGACCTGATCGACGTGTGGCAGCCCGAGATCAACGTGCTCAAGCGTGACCCGGAACTGCTGCACTGGTTTCAGCAGAATGCCAAGACGCTGTGGGCCTATGAGGCGACCGACCCCGGCAAGAATCTGCTGCCGTTGGGCTACTATCGGGCCCATGCCTGGACAGCATGGAAACTGGGGCTGAAAGGCGCGGGATTCTGGTGCTACAAGTATCATGACACTTGGTGGCCGCTGGAGACACCGGACTGGTCCGTGGTATACCAGACGGGCGATCAGGTGACGCCGTCGCGGCGCTGGGAAGCCTGCCGGGACGGACAGGAGGATTACCGCGCGCTTTATGCGCTGCGCGCCGAGGCGGAGAAGGCGCGGACGGCGGGCAAAACGGCGGCGGCCGACCACGCTATGGCTGCCATCAGCGAAATGGTGGACAGCGTGGTGGGCTGGCAGGTCAAGAACATCGACGAAATTACGCGGCAGACCCGCGATTACGAAATCGACTTCAATCTTCTCAAACAGAACCGGGCGCGCATCGCCGCAGAAATCGCGGCGTTGCAGGCGGAGGACGCGAAATGATGACCGCATGGGCGATTCTTGGGCTGGCAATGCTGCACGCGATGGAACTGCCGGCAGGTCCCACGCCGGACCCCGTGCCTCTCCCCCACTTCCCCGACCGGATGCATGCGTTTGTGTGGTACAACTGGCCGCTGGTGCCCGTGGAGCGCATGGCAAAGGTGGTCGGCGCGGAACCCGCCCAAATCACGGAACTGGCCAAGAGCATGGGCCTGCCGGAACAGGCACCCATATCGGACGCTGTCAAGCAGCGCGCCTTCATCACGGTCATCCGCCGCAACTGGCACCTGTTGCCCTATGACCAGTTGCTGCAACTGCTCGACTGGACACCCGAGCAGCTTGCCTACACGCTTCGCGAGGATGATTTCCTGTACATCAAGCTGGGCAGCCTCAAACCCAAGTGCGATCCATTGCGCTATGCGGCGCCGGAGCCGGCCGTGACGAAGTGCGCGGCTGAAATCGCGCAAGTCATTCATGAAGAATTCCCAGACGGGCTCGGCACCGCGAAAGACCCGCTGTTCGGCTTCATCGACCGCCTCTGCGCGCCGGTGACGCTTGCTTCGGAGAGGGGTTCGGCCAACCTGTTCAATCCGCGTTTCTGCTCGTCCTATTTCGCCATGTACGGCGACCCGCTGCTGGACGGCGCGCCGGAGTCCTTTCCCGACGGCTATCTCAAGCAGCTCGCGCAGACAGGCGTGAACGGCGTCTGGATGCAGGCGGTGCTCTACAAGCTCGCTGAGTTTCCCTGGGACCCGTCGATGAGCGACCGGCACGAGGAGCGCCTGCGCAATCTGGCGAAGCTCGTCGAACGGGCCGGGAAGTACGGCATCGGCATCTATCTCTATCTGAACGAGCCGCGCGCCATGCAGTTGTCGTTTTTCGAAAATCATCCCGAGTTGAAGGGTGTTGAGGAAAGCGGCTTCGCCAGCATGTGCACCAGCGCGCCCGAGGTGCGCGATTACCTGCGCAACAGCGTCACGGCCGTCTGCAAAGCCGTGCCCGACCTCGCCGGATTCTTTACCATCAGCGCCTCGGAGAACCTGACCAACTGCTGGTCCCATTTCGGCGGCGCAAACTGCCCGCGCTGCGCCAAGGAAGGCGCCCCTGCCGTCATTGCCGAACTGCACAAGACGCTGCAGGAAGGCATCGATGCGGGCGGCGGCAGGGCCCGGCTCATCGCGTGGGACTGGGGATGGAAGGACGACTGGCCCAAACCCATCGTGGCCGCGCTGCCCAAGAGCGTGTCGCTGATGAGCGTGAGCGAGTGGAGCATCCCCATCAACCGCGGCGGCATCGACAGTGTCATCGGCGAATACTCGCTTTCCACGCCCGGACCCGGCCCGCGCGCCACGAAAAACTGGACCGTGGCGAAAGAGGCCGGCCTGAAGGTGCTCGCCAAGGTGCAGGCAAACGTCACCTGGGAACTCGCGTCGGTGCCCTATATCCCGGCGGTCGGCCTGGCCGCGCAGCACGCATCAAACCTGCGCGGCGCGGGCATCGACGGGATAATGCTCGGCTGGACGCTCGGCGGATGTCCCTCGCCGAACCTTGAAGCCTTCGCCGAGATGGGTTACGGCTCCGCGCCCGGCGTGGACGACGTGCTCCGCATCGTGGCGGGAAACCGCTTCGGCAACCACCTCGGCCCGGTGGCCGCGGAGGCATGGAAGACCTGCAGCAAGGCCTTTTCGGAATACCCCTACAACGGCAGCACGGTCTACATGGGGCCGCAGCACATGGGTCCGGCCAATCCGCTGTGGGGCGCCCCCACCGGCTACGCCGCGACCATGGTGGGCTTCCCGTACGACGGGCTGGACGCATGGCGCGGGAATTTTCCCGCGGATGTTTTCATCGGGCAATTCGGCAAAATGGCCGACGGGTTTGACCAGGCGACTGCGGTCCTGCGCGCCGCGCTGGACGATACGAAGACGGATGAACCGAGCAAGAAGGCGCTTCTGGAGGAAGCCGGCATCACCGAAGCCTGCGCCATTCATTTCCGCAGCGTGGCCAACCAGTCCGCCTTCGTGTCGGCCAGAAATGCGCTGGCGAAGGCGAAATCCCCGGAGGAGCATACCGCACTGCTGGCCAAAGCCGAGGAAGCGCTCCGCAGCGAACTCGCACAGGCCAAGCGGCTTTACGCGCTGCAAACCGCCGATTCGCGAATCGGCTACGAGGCCTCCAACCACTACTTCTACGTGCCCTTGGACTTGGCGGCAAAAGTCATCAATTGCCGGCACCTGCTGGACACCTGGCTGCCGGGGCAGAGGAATTAGCGCCAGCGGGGCTCCCCGTGCTCCCAACGGTGTGCCTTTCCGATTTCTTTTTCCCGTCCCGTTCCGTCCTTGTCCCGTTCCTTTTTTTTGCATCGGTGCGGGCCGATGGGACATGCTTTTGCTTTGGGGCTGCAGTCCGGCCGGAATAGGCCTGTGTCAGGCGTATGCGCGCTTTGCCGCAGTTTCAAGGAAAGGTTATGTCATGAAGCATGCCGGCCGTTTATGCATGGCCGCCGCCCTGGCGCTCGCCAGTGCGGTGCTGGGCGGGTGCGACTTTTCCCAGAATGCCATCGCCGTATCGAACACGAGCATTGATTTCAGCCGTAATGAGACGCCCTACACGATGTACGTGTGGAACAACAACGCGATGATCACCAGGGTGGTCATTGCCATTGAGGCCGATCAACCGTGGATTCTGCCGAATGTGGAAGAGGTTACGAGCGCCATGCCGGCCGATGCCGACAACGGCCCCTTTGACAAGCGCGCCGTAATCATCCGCATCGACCGCACGCAGTTGCCCAAGGGGGAAAGCAAGGGAACCATCACGCTGACCTCGAAAGGCATCAAGCCGCGCACGGTGGATATCCGGGTGTGGATGGACGCGGACGGCCGGTTGGACCCCCTCAACGTGGTCAATCCCGTCGCGACGTATTCAAAGCCCTATGTGATCGATTTTGCGTTCGGGCTGAGTGATTCGCACGGGAACGCGGTGGTGGCCGAACCGGGCCAGTTCGGCATTGAGGGTTATGAGGACAACAACCCCGTGGACCCGGAGACGGGAATGCAATTGCGGCGCGCTGCAGCGCGCCAGCTCAAGCTGGACCTGGTCATGGACTACAGTCTGGCCATGCAGAACAGCGCCGGCGCGATTCAGGCCATGGAAGACACGGCGAAAAACACGCTGCTGTCCGCGCTGAACACGGAAGCCCTGGCGGGCGTGACGGAGTTCCACCGGGACGACCTTGCCGCCACCGACGTGTCGGATTTCACGATTGACCGCGCCTACACCCGCGGACGCATTGACGCCATCCAGCCAAGTATCGTCCGCGGCTGGTCTTCGGGGCCGCGCCTCTTCGACGCGATCGTCTCGTCATCGCACAAGTTCAACGAGGGTGAACCGCTGCAGGAATCACGGTACATCATCCTGCTCACGGCGGGCCGGGACACCTCAAGCACATACACGGTGGACCAGGCCGTATCCGCGGCGACGCAACGGGGCATTCATGTCATCATTGTCGGATTTGGACAAAATGTGGACCTTCCCGTCATGCT
>CAIJOU010000478.1 GCA_903822375.1 Candidatus Hydrogenedentota bacterium | reverse complement strand
CGGGCAACCCGCATCAGGACGGGTCTGCCAAAAAAAACTACATTTTACCGTTTTTTAGCTTGCGGACGTCCACGAAACGTGTATTCTTATTTTTGTTGGAGCATTTAAGCCTGTGCTCCAAACCATTTTGCAAAAGGCTCGCGAGTCTCGATGACATGGCTTGAGCAGGAAAAGTGTCTTGTCAGAAGTGGACGCGGCCACCGACCGCCCGACCGCGATCGTTCCGAAAACTCGTTGACCGCTGGGTGGATCTCGCTCTACAATTGCCGCAACTCAAGACGCGTCAGGGGCTGCGCCATTGATGCGGGAGAAGCCGGTATTCTCAAGCACATGCGAGATGCGCATAAATTAGCCCGAGGCTGCGTGATCGACCCCGCGTACTCGCGGGGCCGTCCGCAACCGGCGGCAGAAGGGCTGAGCTTGTTTTCGCGCCATAAGGGCGGCTTGGCATGGCTCTATCAACCCGGCGACCTTGATGCATTCCTGTTGACCAGGCTGCGCCACGAGGCGTTTCGCGCCTGTCGCTATGTGGGACATCCCGGCCGATTCCGTTCTTTCTCCGCCGTGCTTTACGCCAGGCGGTCGTTCGCGCTGCGCACGGCGCCGCGGTCCTGCAAGCTTTCGATCTGCTTTTCGGGAGTCATCGAGTTGTGCGTGAACGGCAGGCAAGTGCTGCACATGCAGAGCCCGTCCTTGCCGTCATGGCACAAGGTCGATCTCCGTCCCCATTTAAAGAAGGGCGACAATGCCGTTCAGATCCGTCTGCATCAGATTCATGAGCCGCCCACGTTCGTGCTGCGCAGTACCATCCTGCAGACGAATGCCGGTTGGGAGGTCAGTCCCGACGGGATGGTCTGGCAAGCGCCCAGCGCCTTGCCGTTCGAGGGCCTCCGGGCCTTTCCCCATCAGGAGAGGCTCCCGACCATGCGCCTGTTGCCGAAGTCGCAGAGCGGTGAGGTCTATGATTTCGGGGTCGAACTGCTGGGCCGGCCGGAGGCGACCGTGCGTCCGGAGACGGCATCCCCCATCTTCGGTCCGGGAGAAAGTGTCGCCGAGGCGATGAACACGAATCCCGTGAGCCAGGAGCAGAGCGTGGTTTCGGTGCGGCAGGACAGCGGGAGGTTCGCTTCGCGGGACGAGATGGCCATGCGCTTTCTGCGGGTCCGGACGTTGAAAAAGCAGGACCTCCGGAACGTCGCGTTCCGGGCCTCGTGGTATCCGACCCGCTATCGCGGCGCCTTTGCCTGTTCGGACGAGAAACTGAACCGCATCTGGATGCACGCGGCCTACACCCTCCGCCTATGCATGCGCGAGGTCTTCGTGGACGGCATCAAACGCGACCGGCTTGGCTGGGTCGGCGACCTCTCGTTATCCTTGCTGGGCAACGCCTACACCTTCGCCGAACGGGATATCGAACGGCGTTCACTGACCGCCCTGTATGGGGCCGATCCGGCGGCCTGCGAATTCAACGGCATCGTCGATTATACCTTGCTGTGGGTGATCAGCCTCTGGACACACCTGCTTTATCATGACGACACGGCCTATCTTCGCGAGAAAGGGGCGCAACTCTATGCCCTGATGCGCGTGCTGGAAGCCAAGGAAGATGCGCATGGCCTGCTCCCCTCGGCGTCGTTTCCCTGGATCTTCATCGACTGGGCGCCCGTGGCCAAGATCGGGCACTCGTCCTGTTTGCAGATGATGTATGCCATGGCCCTGGATGCGGCCCGCAGGGTCGCACAGCTCGATGGCGCGTCCGCCCACGCGGCGCACTACGGCCGCAAGGCCGACCGGCTGCGGCAACAATGCCGCCAGTGGTTCTGGGACGGCCGCCGGGGGCTGTTCGTCGATAACCGCGCGGACGGCAAACGCGGCGCAGCGGTCAGCCGGCATGCGAACTTTCTGGCGTTCCTCTCAGGCACGGTCGGGAAACGCGAATACAGCCGGATGCTGCACCGTATGGCCGCGGCGCAGCACGTGATCGCGGTGGGAACCCCGTACATGATGGCTTTGGAGAGCATGGCGCTCTGCCGGGCGGGGCATGCGGGCCGGATGCTGACGATGCTGCGAGACTACTGGGGAGGAATGTTGGACCGGGGCGCCTGCGCTTTCTGGGAGGCGTATGACGCGAAGGACAGCACCGCCCAAGCGCTGGCCTTCTATGGCCGCCCCTACGGCAAGAGCCTGTGTCATGCCTGGAGCGCCGGCCCCGCGTTTCTGCTCCCCGGCGAATTACTGGGCATACGACCGCGCGCGCCCGGCTGGAGCCGCTTCACCGTGGAGCCTAACCTGGGCGAGCTGGAGTGGGCCTGCGCCACGGTCCCCACGCCTCATGGCGACATCCAGGTGGAGGTGGAGGGCAGTCGCGTCTCGGTGCGTGCCCCGAAAGGCACGGTCTGGGAACGCCCAAAGAAGACCAGGTGAATTTTTCGCCCCTGCGCCCACGCCAGCTCGGACGGATCGCTAACGCTTTGCTTGGAAACTCGGTGTAAATGGGAAAACTCGAATTAGAAAGGACATCATGAGCGCAAGAACAGTTAAATTCAAAATGTTTTCGGACGAGTATTTCAGAGTCATCAATCAGGCCGGCGTGCGGGAGCGGATCGGCCTTTGCGGGCTCGAATACTCCAACTGCTGGGATACGAACCTTTCGCCCGACGGCATCCTGTACTACGCCCCGTGCGATGAGACAGGCCGCGGTCGCCATGTGCGGCTGGTCGCCTATGATTATCAGAACGACACCGCGAAAATATGCGTCAAGGCGGAGGAAGTTGCGCTGCCGAAACCACGCCAGCTTCCGGCCACGAAGTTCCACGAGTCCATCACGTTCCTTCCCGATGGCCGGGTTTTCGCGACAACCCACTCGACCGACCGCGCTCCGGCGCATCCCGAATTCATGCTT
>CAIJOU010000477.1 GCA_903822375.1 Candidatus Hydrogenedentota bacterium | reverse complement strand
GGCCGCCGCTACCGCCGCCAGGACGAAATCGGCACGCCCTACTGCGTGTGCGTCGATTTCGAGACGAAGGAGAACGGCACGGTCACCGTGCGCGATCGCGACTCCATGGAGCAGATCCGCGTTCCGATGGACGAACTGGCCGACTACATCGGAACACGCGTGTCCTTCGAGCGTGACTGAGTTCCTTACATGACCGTCAACTACGACCAAATCGCTGTCCGCTACGACGCCCACCGGCCGAGCGGCAGCGATTTGTGTTTTGACCGGCTTGCCGAAGTGCTGGCCGGAGCGCGCCGTATTCTGGAAGTCGGCGCCGGCACGGGCAACACCACCCGCTTTGTCGCCCGATCGACCGATGCCACCCTGGTGGCGATGGAACCTTCCGTCGGCATGGCGGCCCAGGCTTGCGCAAAAGGCGTGGGGGGGGAATGGGTTCGCGGGGAAGCACCGCAGTTGCCCTTTCGCTCCGGTTCTTTTGATGTTGTCTATTCCACCTACGTTCTGCAGCATGTTGGCGACGACCCGTTGGCGCTGTTCGAGGCATGTGCGCGCGTGTTGCGGCCCGGCGGCCGGACTGCGCACATCACCGTCCCTGGCTCATACATCGCGGGCCACCCTTTGAATCATTACTTTCCAAGCTTTGCAAAGATAGACCTTTCTCGTTTTCTTCCCGTCGAGAGACTTGCCGTCGCGCTGGAAACCGCAGGTTTCCGGGATGTGCGCTGGGACTTGGAGTGTGAACAGCCCAAAGCCTTGAACCGCGCCTATCTGGCACGGGTGGAGAGCAAATTCCTGTCCACTTTCGATATCATGTCCCCGGCCGAGTACGAGACCGGTCTCGCCCGCTTCCGTGAAGATGTCGAGGCGGGGGGCGGCACCACGCAGCATGTTGTCACGCGTGAGGCGGTCTTGATTCAGGCGCGGTGTGGGTCATCATGAAGAAGAAGAAGCTCGAAAAGAAAAAAAGAACCACCGTGCGCGAACGCGACTGGGAAACGAATCATGAGACCGCGTTTTCTCACGACCTTGTCAAGCATCGCCGTGCGCTGTCCAAACTGTCCGAAACCGCCATGGCCGCGGCGAGCGCCGCATTGCCGACCGATTTTATCCCCAATGCGACCCTTATCTCCCATTCCAAGAAGTGGGCTTTCGTCCAGATGGACGCCGCCGCGGGCACGGATGCGTGCGACCTGATCTGCCTCATCGACGAGCGATTACATGAGGGTGAGGAATCCCTGCTTGCCTCGGGCGATCGTGTCTTCGTCGAGTTTGAGGGGGATGACGCATTTGTTCGCGGCGTCGGGCTCCGGCGCACCACGCTCAGCCGTCCCGCGGGCGATCACGACCGCATTGCCCGCCAGGTGATCGCGGCAAACATAGACCTGATCGTGGTCGTGGCCGCCGCCGCCCAGCCGCCGTTCCGGCCCGGTTTGGTGGACCGCTTCCTCATCGCCGCCGAGATCGGCGGCGTGGAACCCGTCCTCTGTCTCAACAAGGCCGACCTCGCCCCGGAGGAGCCCGAGGAACTGCAAATCTACCGCGACCTGGGCATGCGCGTGTGCATCACCAGTTGTGTCACCGGCCTGGGTCTGGAAGAACTGTGCAGCATGATAGCCGGCCGTTTCAGCGTCTTCGCCGGACACAGCGGTGTCGGCAAGTCGTCCCTGCTGAACGCGCTCGACCCCGCCCTGCGCGTGCACACCCAGGAGGTGAGCGGGCAGACCCTGCGCGGCCGCCACACCACCACGGCTGGCCGCCTCTACGAGCTGGCCGGAAACGCCCGTGTTATAGACACACCCGGCATTCGCTCCCTCGGCCTGTGGCGTGTCACCCCGGCGGAGTCGGCCTACTACTTTCCCGAGTTGGCGGAAACCAGCATGGACTGTAAATACCGGAACTGCACCCACACCCACGAACCGGAATGCGCCGTGAAGACGGCAGTGGGGGAGGGGCGCATAAAGCAGGGGCGTTACGACTCTTATTGCCGCGTTCGTGCCAGTCTGGAATCGGACAACAACATCACCCCCGGCCGCATGAAAACCACTGAATAGGGGACTGCAATGAAGACTCGATTCTTGATCTGCCTGCTGGGCCTTTTTCCGGCACTTCTTGCCGGCGCAGCCGGCGCCGCACCGGCGTCCGGTGTGGAACATGTCGTTGTGGTGGGCATTGACGGGATGACCGCCTCCTCGGTGACGCGGGCCAATACCCCCAACATGCACGACGTCATGACGCGCGGCGCCTGGACGCTGCACGGCCGATCCGTCGACCCGTCGGTCAGCAGTCCCAACTGGGCCAGCATGATCATGGGCGCGAAACCGGAGACCCACGGCATCACCTCAAACGACTGGAAGCCGGGTGACACGCCGGCATGCCCCACCATTTTTGGCGTCTGCCGGGCCGCCCGTCCGGATGCCAGAATTGCCGCCATTTACGAATGGGGCGGTTTTGGCAACCTTTTCAAGAAGACAGACGTTACTTTCCACGCAAATCCCAAGGCTGGGCTATGGCAACTGTACGCCAGGCACAAGTCCCATGCCTACGCCACCACGCAAACGGCGGCGGCATATATCAGCGTGAAGAAGCCGTTGCTGGCCTTTGTGCATCTCGACCTGGTCGACCATGCGGGACATCAGAACGGGTACGACACCGAAGCCTACGACAAGGCGGTCACCGTGGCGGACACCTATGTGGGTCAGGTCATGCAGGCATTGCGTGATGCGGGCATGGGCGACAACACGGTGTTCTTCGTTGTGTCCGACCATGGCGGCATAGGAACGGGGCACGGCGGAAAGACCATTGAGGAAACCACGGTCCCCTGGATGGTGATGGGTCCCGGCATCGCACAGGGACGTGAAATCACCGAATCGGTGGGTGTCGCGCAACTCGCCCCGACCATCGCGCAACTGCTCGATCTGACCGCGCCGGAGGAATGGACCGAGAAGCCCGTCGCGCAGATTCTTAAATAGCCTGCGCCTATCTCTTCAGAATCCCGCCCCGGCCCTGGGTGAGGAAGATTCCCTGCATGTTCATGCGCAGTTCGTCCGGGTTGTCCGAGGCGATCATTGCGTCGTCCTCGCGGATGAGGCGCTGGCGCAGCAGCATGGCGAGGCTCATGTTGAAGGACTGCATGCCCTCCTCGCCGCCGCCGGAAATGGCGTTCGGTATCTGCTTGACGTTGTTTTCGCGGATCAGCCCCGCGATGCCGGGGTTGGAGATCATCACCTCCACGGCGGGCACGCGGCCCTTGCCGTCCGCCGACTGGATGAGGCGCTGCGAAATGCAGGCGCGCAGTTGCAGCGCAATCTGTGCGCGAACCTGGTCGTGCATGTTTGAGGGGAACATGTCCATGATGCGGTCAATGGTGAGCATCACATTGGTCGTGTGCAGCGTGGAAAACACCAGATGGCCCGTTTCAGCCGCCGAAATGGTTGCCTGGAAGGTTTCCGCATCGCGCATTTCGCCCACGAGAATCACGTCGGGGTCCTCGCGCATGACGGCGCGCAGCGCCGCCAGGAAGTCGCGCGTGTCAATGGCCACCTCGCGCTGTGTGACAATGCTCTTCTTGTTGCTGTGCAGGTACTCGATCGGGTCCTCGAGCGTGACAATGTGCATCCGTTTGCGCTGGTTAATCCAGTCCACCATCGACGCCAGCGTCGTGGATTTTCCGCTGCCCGTCGTGCCCGTGATCAGCACCAGCCCGCGGGGCATGTCCGCGATGCGCCCCAGCACGGGGGGCAGGTTGAGCGCATCGAAATCGAGGATCTTGCTCTTCACGTGCCGCATGACAATCGCGATGAATCCGCGCTGGCGCAGACTGTTCACGCGGAAGCGACCCAGTCCGGGCACGCCGTGCGCAAGGTCAAAATCGCCCCTGTCGTCAAAAGTGGCGCGCTGCTCCCGGCTCATCATCTCGCCCAGAAAGGATTCCAGGTCCGACTGCGTCAGGGGGTCGGCGGGCAGAAAACGTATCTCCCCGTCAATGCGCACCGCGGGCGCGGTTCCGATGGTGAGGTGCAGGTCGGATGCGCCGTTCTTGACCGCGTAGCCCAGCAGCTTGCGCAGTTTTGATGTGCCTTCTTCAGCCATTCTCTTGACTCCTCCCGGTCCAAACACTTTCCGGCTGTTCAATCCGTCTTTCGGAAACAATTCACGCCAAACAAGTGGCAAATCACCATGCCAAAAGGGGAACACAAAGCGCCGAACGGTTCTTCCTTCCGGCTTCTGAATTCTGAACTCTCCGGCGTGCCCAAGCGGCTATTTCTTCATCCAGGGCCATGGGAAACCGCAAATATGGCACCGTGCATCCTCTGCGGGCCGGTCATACCGGCAGTGCGGACAGGTGACCGTTTCCACTGCGGTCCGCTTCGCGCCCCGCTTTGCGGCGGCGACCCGTTTTGCACCCGGCGCGGCCTTGTCTCCCCGTGGTTTCATGTTCAGTAACGGGCCGGGCTCAGCCCTGCCAGCCGCGAAGCGCATCCACGTTCGCCTTTATTTTCTCGGCTATGCGGATGATGTCGCGCATGTCCTCTTCCGTTCCGAGCAGTTTTTCGTGGCCAAACCACATGGCGCTGCGATAGCAGAGGTCTTCCACCATGGGACAGGCCCCGCCGCCGTGCCGGCCCGGATGGTTCTTGAAGACGGGTTGCTCATACAGCGGCAGGGGATACCCGGCCCCCACCGGCCAGCCCTCCGCGTTGGCCGCGGCCACGAACTGCTCCCGCGAACAGCCGAAAAGTTCCGCGTCAATGCGCAGGCAGTAAAGGTGGTAGGCCCGGCGCGTGATGCGGTTGCTCTTGCGCTGCGGGATGAGCCCCTCGATCTTCTCCAGTTCGTTATTGAGAATCGCCGCATTGCGCTCGCGCGTCAGTGTTTGTTCGCCCAGCCGTTTTATCTGGCAGGAAAGCAGCGCCGCCTGGAACTCGGTCAACCGCGCGTTCGTGCCCACGTTAACGTGGTGGTACCAGGGCGCGCCCTCGGCCCGCCCGCAGTTCGTTATGGAACGGCACATGTCCGCCAGTTCCGCATTGTCGGTCACAATCGCGCCGCCCTCGCCGGCGGTGATATTCTTGGAAAGCTGGAAGCTGAAAATGCCGCAGAGACCCAGCGTGCCCGCGCCCTTGCCGACCCAGCGGCCGCCCCACGCATGGCAGGCGTCCTCGACAATCGGTATGCCATGTTCGGCGGCGATGTCGTTCAGCCGGTCCATGTCGCAGATGCGCCCGCCGAAATGCACCGGCATGATCGCCCTGGTCTTTGGCGTGATGGCCTCGGCCACCTTTTCCGGGTCGAGGCACCACGTGTCGTCCACGTCGGCAAACACCGGCGTGGCACCCACCCGAAGCACCGACGATGCCGTCGCCACAAAGGTGTACGGCGGCACAATCACCTCATCGCCCGCCCCGATGCCCAGCGCCTGCAGCACCACCTCCGCCGCCGCCGTGCCGCTGTTGCAGGTCACGCAGTGGACCGCACCCTGGAATTCCGCATATTCCCGCTCAAACTGGGCCACACGGTCCCCGTAAAACCATTTGCCGCTTTCCAGCACGCTGATCAGCGCGGCGCGTTCCGTGTCGTCATATATCGGCCAGGCGGGCCACTGCCGTTCGGCGCTGCGCACCGGCGTGCCGCCCAAAAGGGCCAGGGACTGTGTACTGCTGCTGTCGCTCATAACCGGTCTCCAAGAACAAAACTGCCCGCAAAACCCTATCCGCCACTTCCTGCCTAGAGATATTATGCATGGAGCCCCCCAATCCGCACAACCACGCGCATCACACGACCATACGAGCGTCCATACAGTCCGTAGTCTGGAGGCGTTGGGTCGACCGGACTGCCGTTCTTGGGATAAATCGCTACGGGTCCGGAGTCTCCCCATGGTACAATCCTTACCAGTAAGAGTAATACTGCACTGAAAGGAGTTGCCATGCGCGTGTCAACGAAAGGCCAAGTCACCATACCGCTCGCCCTGCGGGAAAAAACGGGCATCGTTCCGGGTAGCGAAGTGGAATTTGTGGAGGAGGGCCGCCGCGTCTATCTGCGGAAGATTCCTGCTACCGGCCGTGGAGAATCCGTGGTTGCCCTCATGTCGGGGAAAGGAAAGGTGGCCATGTCCACCGACGAGATAATGAAGCTCACCCGGGGGGATGCATAATGTCCGTCATGGTGGACTCCTGCGTGTTTCTGGACCTCTTCACGCGGGACCCAAAGTGGTTTGACTGGTCTTCCCGGGCAGTGGTTCAGGCAGCCAACGAGGGAACGATCATACTGAACCCCGTCATTTATGCCGAGATTTCCATACGCTTTGAACGTATCGAGGACCTTGAAAGACTGCTCCCTGCGGACGTTTTCGAGTATCGGCCCATCCCGCGCGAGGCCGCGTTTCTTGCCGGCAAGTGCTTTCTGGAATACCGGCGCCGGGGCGGCGGCAAATCATTGCCGCTGCCGGATTTCTTCATCGGGGCCCATGCCGCCGTCGCGAAACTGGACTTGGTCACCCGTGACACAAAACGATTCGGCGACTATTTTCCGAGCGTGAAACTGATTTGTCCCTGACGGGGGTTTATGGAAGAAGGGGCGAAGAACCGGGCGCGTTTCACTGAACGTGTCTGCGCAACGGGCCCTAAGAATGGACAAAGCAGTGATGCTTGTCTGCCGTTGCGGCGTAAGGATTGGCCGACCGGCCCCTGCTGTTCCGCGTCGATCATCCAACTTGCTTTTGCTCGTCTCATTCCCCAGAATAGCGGGACCCATCAAGGAGGTTTTACCATGTCCAAAAACGGTATTTCACGCAGGTCCTTTCTAACTCGGGCGGCGTTGGCCGCGGCGGCGCCGGTGGCGTTTCCGTATATCATTCCCGCCCGGGCCCTCGGGCTCGACGGCAATGTCGCGCCCAGCAACCGCATCGTCATGGCATCGATTGGCACGGGCGGTCAGGGCAGCTATGACACGCGCGCCCTGTTCAACATCCCCGAGGTGCAGTACGTCGCCATCTGCGACGTGGACCGTCAGCACGCCGCCAAGGCGCGTGGCGACGTTGAGGAGTACTATTCCAAGAAGAGCCCCGACGGCAAGTTCGAGGGGATTAAGGAATACTACGACTTCCGGGAAGTGCTTGCCCGTCCCGACATCGACGCGGTGATGGTCGCCCCGCCGGACCATTGGCACGCGATCATCAGCGTTGCCGCGGCGAAGGCCGGCAAGGACATCTACTGCGAGAAGCCGCTGGCCAATTCGATTCCCGAGGGTCGCGCCGTGGTCAACGCGGTGCGGCGCCATGGCCGCGTCTTTCAGACCGGCAGCCACGAGCGCAGCCGCGACAACGCGCGCTATGCGGCCGAACTGGTCCGCAACGGACGCATCGGCAAGGTCCGCAAGATCGAGATCAATCTGCCCCTCAACAACGGGCCCATCGGCAACCAGCCCGAAATGCCCGTTCCGCCGCATTTCGACTACAACTTCTGGCTCGGCCCCGCCCGTGACGCGCCCTACACGGAAAAGCGCTGCCACTTCTTCTTCCGCTACATCCTCGACTACAGCGGCGGCGAAATCACCGACCGCGGCGCGCACGTCATTGACCTGGGCCAGATGGGCAACAACACGGACCACACCACGCCCATCTCGGTGCAGGCCAGCGGCTATTTCCCGCCCGACGGCCTCTTCAACACGGCCATGGACTACCAGTTTGAGTTCGAATACGCCAACGGCGTCATCATGCAGGGCAAGTGCGGCGGCGAGCGCGGCGTCAAGTTCATCGGCGACGACGGGTGGATTTTCATCCACGTGCACGGCGGCAACCTGGAGGCCAGTTCGCCCGCGCTGCTCAAGGAGGTCATCGGCCCCAACGAGGAGCACCTCGGCCGGAGCAAGGGGCATCACCAGGACTTCATCGAGTGCGTAAAGTCCCGCGGCGAACCCAAAGCCGCCTGTGAAATAGGCCACCACAGCGCCACCATGTGCCACATGATCAACCTCGCAATGCGCACCGGCAAGAAGCTCAAATGGGACCCGGACAAGGAGCTTTTTGACGACGACGAGGCAAACCGCATGATGCAGCCGTCCATCCGCGGACCGTGGCACCTGTAGAACAGGGAAGGAAACCACAATGAAAACCATGCACACACGCAGCATCATGATACTGGCGCTCGCCACACTGGTCCTGTCACTTTCGGCCCATGCGGTCCCGGGCGCGGACTTCACTGCGCTGGCCAAATATCAGTTCGGAAGTGACCGCACCGCACTGAGCAACATTCAGAAGGCGGTGGATACCGCCATCGGCAACAAGGACAAGGATGCACTGGCCAAACTGGAAATGCAGCTTTGCGCCGCCATCCAGGGCGAGTGCACCGTTGAGGGTAAACGCTTCGCCTGCCGCATGCTCCATGAATTCGGCGGCGAGGCGTGCGTATACGCGCTGGTCGGTTTGTTCAAGAGCCCCGACACCTTCCAGGCCGCGCTGACGGCGCTGGAAACCAACCGCAGCGCCGCCGCCACCAATGCGCTGACTGCCGCGGTCAAGGAAGCCAAAGAAGGGCCTGTCCAACTCGCCGCGATAGCCTCGCTGGGACGTCAGGCCGGTGAAAAGGCCGTCCCCACACTGAAGGGCCTGCTGGCCGGCGCTGACGATGCCGTGACGGCGCAGGCGGCCAATTCGCTCGCCATATCCGGCGGCAAGCCGGGTTGCACAGCCGTGGCCGAGGCGACCAAGGCCGCCCCTGCGGACAAGAAGGCGATCTATGCCGCCCCCTGCCTGCAATGCGCCATGGAAGAGGGCAACGCGGAATGGCTTGCCATGCTGCACGGCGCGGAGTTCCCCGCCAACGTGCGCGTGGCCGCCCTGGGCGGACTTGTCAAGGCGGATCCGGCCAAGGCGCCCGTCTTTATCATGGAAGCGTTGAATGATCCCGATCCCGGAATTGCCCGCGTCGCGCTGGGCCTGGCCCGCAAGACCCAAGGTTCTGAAATCACCGCGGCCCTGTCCAAGGAAGTTCAAACCGCCGCACCCGGCCAGCAGGCCGCGCTGCTCAACGTCCTCGCCGCACGCGGCGACAAGTCCGCTGTTGACGCGGCCAAGGGCCTTGCCGGCAACGAGGACAATGCGGTGGCCGTGGCCGCCCTGCGCGCGCTCGGAAAGCTTGGCGACGAGGCGGTGGCGTCGTTCCTTGTCGAGAAGGCAACTTCCGGGAAGGGTGACGTGAAGACGACCGCCCAGGACGCCCTCGCAGTCCTGCGCGGCGAAAAGGTGGACGGCGTGCTCGTCGACCTGGCCAAGAAGGGCGGCGAGGCCGCCCTGCGCGCCCAGGCGCTGAACAGTCTGGCCGACCGTCGCGCCATTCCCTGCCGCGATGCCGTGCTCGCCCTCGCGTCTGACAAAGACGCCACCGTGGCAGCTGAAGCCGTCAAATCCCTGCGCATCCTTGCCCAGGCGGAGAATGTTCCCGCGCTTATCGCCCTGCTTTGCGCCGCCGGCGACGGTCCGCAGCAGGACAACATTTCCCGCGCCATCGTTGCCGTCTGCGAGCGCAATACCGACGCCGACAAGCGTGCGGATCAGGTGCTTGCCGCGCTCGACAAGGCGGGCAAGCCCGAACAGCAGGCCGCGCTGGTGGGCGTGCTGGCCGGTATCGGCAACAAGGCCGGGCTGG
>CAIJOU010000476.1 GCA_903822375.1 Candidatus Hydrogenedentota bacterium | reverse complement strand
CGACATGGCGAATCCGATGAACTACAACAACGCCGCGCAGGACCGCAGGGCCACCTGTTTCGAGCATGACAATGCTTTCGGCCCCACCCCCGGCGATGCGGATTTCCCGGAGGAAACGGTCAAGCACGCGGGACCTGAAAGACGTTAACTCCGCTTGGCTTTGTCGCGCGAAGAGCCTTCCAGGCATCCAAGGTGCCGGCCACTGTCGGACGCGGATGTCCAGAATCCGGACAGCACAGTGTCCAATTCTTGTACATCTCCGGCGCTTCAGAATTGCGCCGCCGCCGATTCTTCCGGGGTTCAGGATGAAACCCACTGCCATAGAAGGAGTTGTGAAGCCTTCTTTGATTGACCCCCGTGTTGGTTCGTATTTTGCTAGCGGGTGAAAGAGAGAAAGAAGGCCATGGCCGATGGCTTGCTGCGGCACCTGAATTTGGAGGTGCGAATGGGGTTTATTGTTGAACAGGTTTTCGGTATACTATCTGTTGACAATTACCTAAAGCAGGGCCGGGAGCATTAGGGGTTTGGGGTTGAGTTTTGCAAGAGTCCGTGGATTTCGGTTCTGTGCGGGTCACAAGAGGATGAACTGCGATGGATACGATCCGGGACAGGAACCTGCTTTTCGGGGTTCTCGCAGTACAGTTGCGCGGGGTGTCGCCCGCCCAACTGGTGGAGGTTTCGGCGGCGTGGGCCGTTGACCCCGCCGTCTCCGTGCCGCGTCGTTTGGTCGATAAGGGGATACTCACGGAAGACGACCGGGTCCTTCTGGAAAAGCTCGTCGACGATGCCATCCGCGCCCACGGCGGCAATCCCGAGGAAGTGCTGGAACTGTTTGGCGGCGGGGAGCAGGTAGAGAAGACCTTTTTCACCTGTCATGACGCCACCACCAGCCCCGGCATCCCCGGCACCTCCCCGATGGGGGGGCCCACCTTCTTCGCCGGCAGCGGCCGGGAGATTTCGGGCGTTCACGAGGCGCCGGGCCGGTACACGCACGCGTCCAAGCACGCGACGGGCGGCATGGGGCGCGTGCTGATTGTTCACGACGAGTATCTCGGCCGCAGCATAGCCCTCAAGGAACTGTTGCCGCCCGGCACCGGCGGTCCCGAGGGAAAGCCCAGCCCCTTCCGCCAGTCGGCCTCGCTCGTGGCCCGGTTCCTGCAGGAGGCCCGGATCACCAGCCAGTTGGAGCACCCAGCGATCGTGCCGGTGTACGAGTTGGGCCGCAGGCAGGACGGGACCCTGTACTACACGATGCGGCTTGTGCGCGGCAAGACCTTCGCCGACGCCCTGCACGACTGCAAGGACCTTGACGCGCGCCTCCGGCTGCTGTCCAATTTCACCAGCCTGTGCCAGGCCATGGCCTACGCGCACAGCCGCGGCGTCATCCACCGCGACATCAAGCCGTCCAACGTCATGCTCGGCGCGTTCGGCGAGACCGTGGTGCTCGACTGGGGTCTTGCCAAGGTGCACGACACCGAGGATGTCCACGTGAGGGACATCCGCGACACGCTGCATTTCCTCGATCTGGAGGAGGAGCAGGCCCTGCCCAAGACCGCCTACGGGCGCGCGCTCGGCACCCCCCACTACATGCCCATAGAGCAGGCCGAAGGCCGCATTGAGGCGATTGACGAGCGGTCCGACGTCTATTCGCTCGGCGCGGTGCTGTACGAAATCCTCACCGGCCGCACCCCCTTTTCGGGAAAGTCCACCCACGAAATTCTCGAGAAGGTCATCCATGCACGGCCCGCGCCGGTGCTGGAGGCCGAGCCCAACGCCCCGCCCGAACTCGCCGTCATCTGCGAGAAGGCCCTTCAGAAGGATCCGGACCTGCGCTACCAGGCCGCCGCCGAACTGGCCGAGGAGGTGCAGCGCTTTATCGACGGCAGCCTTGTGCGCGCGTACCGCTACTCGCTGCGCCAGATTG
>CAIJOU010000475.1 GCA_903822375.1 Candidatus Hydrogenedentota bacterium | reverse complement strand
CGTCGGCCGTCACCGGTCCGTGGGGGCTCGGCGCCCCCACAAGGAGAGAAAAGCAAACCGTCAACAGCACACAGGCCAGAAAGGCCAGGACGAAGCCAATTGCGCATCCCTCCAAGAATCCAAGAATCGGGTCCTCTTCACTCATGAGTGCTTGCCTTTCTGGCAGACCCGCCAGCCAATCACCGGCGTTTCACCGCATGGGGTACGGCCATCGCTGCTTTCTCTCGACATCAAAGGGGCCTCTTGAAATTACATGTCCCCTTAAACAACAACAAAGCCAGAATCAAAGTCAAAAGAGCAATTAGGAGCCACTTCATTACCACGTATAGCTTCTCCAAATTGTTCATGAAGACTGTTCCTTCCAACCGAACTTGTCCAATTCAGAAAATCCCGGCCGCGCAGTTCAGGCCCTACTGTGCCATCCTCAAAGCGATTCACCATATCCTTGCCACAACGCTTTGACCCCACAGGATCCAACACGGTCCGAAGACCCGGACATAACGTGAGTGCCAAGTACTATACGCTGTCCAGACCGGGGACTAATGCAATTCCTTTCGAGAACTTATGGCCGGTTTTCTCAGTCATGGCTCCATCCCTTCCGTTGGCACAATGCGCCATTACAGTATTGTGCGATGGCATTGGTTGTCGGACAACCCGGGGCCGGCTTTCCAGGCTGCTTCGCGTCTAACTGACGACCATGGTGCATACCCCGAAGAACAGCAAGGGGACCAAGAAGACCGACAGGACGCCCAGTCCATGATAGGGACGGTCCTTGAAGAAGGCCCGTACGGTCAAGACAAGACCCGCGCAAACGCCGAGCACCCCCAACGCAGCCAACGCCATGAAGCCCGGACTTTGCGTGACAGCCGCCCCCCCGGAAAGCGTCGGCGAGAGTACTGCATACAAAAATGCGGCGCCAAACCCCAGCACCGCCACCAAGAAAGCGACAAAGCCGATCCCAATGCCCAGAAGGAAATCGCGAAGTGGTGCGTTCTTGTTCATGGTTCTGTTCCCTTCGTTGCCGCAACGCGCGAATACAGTATGGCGCGGATTCCAATGAGCGTCAACCCCGCCAGGCAAATCCACTGGAACGGGGTCAGGCCGAAGCGGAGTTCCCCCGCCCGCAGGAATTCCTCCAAGAACCGGAACACAAAGTACGCCGTCAGGAACCCACTCATCAGGGAGCCGGGCCGGGCCGTGGGAAGCCTGCGCTGAATCACGGCGAAGGCGGTCAGGCAGAAAATGATTTCGTAAATCTGTGTGGGATGCCGGGGGATGCCGTCGCCGAAGTCCACGCCCCAGGGCAGCGCCGTGGGCGTGCCGTAACAGCAGCCGGACAGGAAACAGCCGATGCGGCCGGTGGCCAGACCGAGCGCCACGGCCGGGGCAAGGATATTGCCGAACCGTGCCTGGATGTTCAGACGGCGCTTGACCCACCAAACGGCGAGCATGCCGCCGATAAACCCGCCCACAATGGTGCGGCCCGTCAGCAGAAGGGTCAGGCTCCAATCTTTGAAAGGCACTTCAATCATGGAAATGACCCACACGGGAATCTTCGCGCCCAACACGCCGCCGAAAATGACCGCGAGGACTATCGGGAAGATTTGCTGCGTATTCGCGCCGGCCCGGCCTGCACTGCGGCGATAGACCGACAGCCCCACGACAAAGGCGAGCAGCATGAAAACCGCGTACACGGAAATGGACAACGGGCCGAGCGGGATGCGCGGGCATATGCCCCAGCCTTCCGGGGTGACGTGGCTGAATTCCATTATCCCTGCCGGTCCTCGCGGGCAGGCCGGACACGCGGGAAGAAGCGTGGAGTCGTCCTGCGGTATGCCGCATAAGCGTCGCCGAACTGCGCTTCCAGCGCCTGTTCCTCAAGCCGTGCCCGGTAGGTCATGGCGGGCACAAACACCAGCAGCGTCTCCACGGCGCTCAGCCAGTTCAGATAGGCGGCCGAGGCCCCCAGAAACATCCATATGAGCGACGCGTACAGGGGATGCCGCACGAAGCGGTACGGTCCGTCGGTCACCAGGAAATGGTCCTCGTAGACGCGCACATGGTCGGACCAGTTGCCTTTCAGGTGCAGGCGCCCCCACAGGTTGTACGCCAGCCCCGCCAGCATCACCAGCGACCCCGTCGCGCGGAACAGGATCACACTCCATTGGTTTCCGACGAAAATGAATCCGACACGAAAACGGAGCGTCAGAAAGAGCGCCACCGCGAACAGGACCATGCTGAAGGTGGCGACGGCACTGCGGCGTTCGCGGTACTGCCGTGCGGCCTTTCCGGCGATGAAATTGGAAAGCACCGCCATGAACATGCCCACCACGCAGAGGACGGACACAAGGTCCACCGCCATGTTAAACATGGGTCTTGTCCCTGTTCCGGTGGATGGTGTTGAACGCGGAGAAGGGGATCTTGCGCCCGTCCGGCTGGACGATGTGGGTGCATTCGCGGCAGGCGCGGTCAAGATCAAAATTGCGCGCATCGAGGAAGCTGAGAATCGTGACGTGGAAAAAACGCTCCTGGACAATCTTGGAGCGCTCGGCCACGCTCCGGCTGAACAGGTCTGCCGGCAGCCGCCCGGCGATCTCCTGAAGCAGGGCCGCGCCGCGGCACGCGCACATCCCTTCCGCCAGTGTCTTGAGGTCCTCGAGGGAGGTGGTCATCGGATTGCCCTGGACCAGCTCGGCCAGCAGGGTTGAAACAGGTTTCCACGCGCCGTCAACCTTTTCGAGGTAGGCCAATGAGGCCAGTCCGCAGGAAAGCGGCAGGAAATCCGCGGCCGTCAGCAGTTCCGGCGCCTGCCGCTCCATCTCACGCACCACCTGCGTCTGCGTGACACGCCCCCCTCCGTCGTCGTTGTTGCGCCCAAACCGGGCCTCGCACTGGAGGTTCACCCCGCGCACGGCCGGATGCGCGAGCCCGAACCGGAGCAGTTCCCCAAGCTGGTTGGTATTCAACCCGTTGCGCAGCGTGGCCACCAGGGTGACGGGGATTTCATGCCCGGCCATGCGGTCCAGCGCGATCTTCTTCTTTTCGAGCAGCGCGCGGCCGCGCAGCCTCTCATAAACGGCGTCGTCCAGCCCGTCGAATTGCAGATGGACCTCGAATCCGTTCCCGAGCGATTTGAGTTCGTCGCAGGAAAGCCCCCCCTCCGCGATGGCCAGCCCGTTGGTGTTGAGCATCACGTACTTGAAGGGGCGCGCCTTGGCGGCGCGCAGGATTTCGATGAGTTGCGGATGGCAAGCGGGCTCGCCGCCGCTGATTTGAAGAATCTCCGGCTTGCCGTTCGCGGAGCACACACAGGCATCGAGCATCGCCTCGATTTCACCCAGGGATCGGTACGTGTCCCCCCCCGCGGCGGCAAAGCACACGGGACACCCCAGGTCGCACGCGGTGGTTACCTCAATCAGCGCGATGCAGCTTTTCTGGCGGTGATTCGGGCAAAGCCCGCAGTCGAAGGGACATCCCCCCCGCGCTTCATTCTGGCTGCTTTCGGGAGGGCGGTTGGGACGGCGCATGGTTTCCCAGCGCCGGTACAGTGCCGCGTCATGCTCCACAATGGATGCGCTTTCTCCGCAGTGCCTGCAGTGCAGCCTGAAAACAAGCGCACCCTCCTCCTCAACCACTTCCGCCGGCATGACCGCATCACAGGAAGCGCAATAACCGCTGGTGGTCCGTGGATACATGGCCCCCGCCTTTCTGTTGTGCAGGACGGAACGCGTCCAATCCAAGAAAGAATATCCTGCAAAGCGGGCCGGAGATGCAATCTTTTCCGGCGCGTCAATTCGCCTTCGGCTTCGCCCCGCCAAAGACATACTCCGCATAGGCCGGGTCCATGGGCTTGTCGATCAGCGCGCAGACAACCAGCATGCGGGACGAATACGCCCAATGCAGATATCCCAACTACGCCAAGGCAAGCGTTCGCTTCACCCATCCCGTGGATTTGGCGCGTTTACTCGTGGCAATGGAAGGTTTCGGATCGAGCCTCTACCGGGCAAGGGTTTCGTGCCCACCGCGAATGGCGTGTTTTATGTGGACGTGTCGTTGAGCGGCGTACAAAGCACGCCCGCGTCCAAATTCGCAGGCGCGCCAGATCTTCCGATCCTCACTGCGCCGAGCACCACTGATAAGTCGGTGTCGTTGACAACAAACCTCAAGGCGGAGTACTTAAGTGACGCCGACTCAGGCACAACCGCTACGAACGGACCCGGCACTGCACACCGCCAGCCAGCCCCCGAAAAACAACTACTCAACCCACAACCGCGCGGTACCGTCGTAGGACCCTGTAAGAACTTTCGCCCCTTCCGGGCTGAACGCCACAGCGCTTATCAAATCGGTATGCCCGGTGAACTTCTCAATTTCGGTGCCCGTCAACGCGTTCCACAGTCGGGCTGTACCGTCATCGGTGCCCGTGAGCACCTT